>CALPVM020000102.1 GCA_943327015.2 Akkermansia muciniphila | reverse complement strand
GTTTGTCATGCTTTCGTTTGCTTTGTCTGACCGCATTAAAACCTGGCAAAAAATGCTCTTGTCAGCTGAGCAGAAAATTGTCGAAGACCTGCGTAACTCTGAGCTTGTGTTGGCGCAAAAGGTGCAAGAGCGCACCGCTGAGTTATCTGAAAGCAATCAAGCGTTGACTCAGGCTAAGCACGCTGCCGAAAAAGCCCTGGAAGACCTAAAAACAACCCAGACGCAACTGGTGCAATCCGAGAAAATGGCGTCTTTGGGTGTGCTGGTAGACAACGTGGCGCATGAACTCAATAGCCCGATTGGTGCAGTTAAATCCAGTGGTCAAATTATTTCTGAATCACTGGCGGACGCGCTTGCCAGTATGCCTAAACTGTTTGAAGTTTTAGAAGACGAAGCACGAGGTTTATTTACCCAGTTGGTCACCCATGCGCGTAGCAACGCGCCAACCCTCAGTAGCCGTGAGGAGCGCACCTTAGCCAAAGCACTTGCGCAGCAATTGCAACAAGCTGGTGTGGAACAAAGTGCAGAAACCAAAGCGCGCATGCTCATTAAATTTAATGCACAGGGAAGGGCGCTTGACTATTTGCCTTTGCTCGTCCATCCGCAAAGCGATTATATTTTGAAGACAGCCAACAACATTGCAACCGTTGTTGACAGCGCCGGCAATATCAACAATGCAGTGGAACGGGTAACCCGCATTGTGTATGCACTAAAAGCTTTTTCTGCAGCCGATAACTCCAGTGCCATGATGCCAAGCCCTTTGCGCGCAAGTATCGATAATGCTGTAAGTATTTACCAAAGCCGTATTCATCCTAGCGTGGAGATCGTATACCAATGTGAGGAAGTGGGCATGGTGCGCTGTTTGCCGGACGACATGGTTCAAGTTTGGTCGCACCTGTTTTTTAATGCATTGCAGTCTATGAAATCGGGTGGTAAGTTAACCATTGCCATGAAGCGTGACAACGCTTTTGTCGTGGTGTCTGTAGCAGATACAGGTAGCGGGATTCCTGACGAGGCAATTTCTAGAATTTTTGAACCCTTCTTTACCACCCGAACCGCTGGTGAGGGTAGTGGACTGGGATTGGCAATAGTCAAGAAGATTATTGATAAACACAATGGCCGGATAGAAGTTAATACACAGTTGGGCGTAGGTACTACATTCAGTGTGTATTTGCCCACCATCGATTAACAGGTGCAAGCGTGAAGCATTTTCAATTGTTGTTGGCAGCCTTTTTTTTGTGCTGTTTTTCTGCAGTGAGCGCCACGCCTACCGATGGAGTAGATGTCAGTAAACTCACGGGTTCCTATGTGTCGCTATCGGCCAATCTGGAAGTGTTGAAAGACCCCACTCAAAATTGGGGTCTGACGGATGTACAGAGACCAGACGTTGCGGCGCAATTTCAAAAGGTTTCAGATCCGGATGAGGCGGTTAATTTAGGTTTTTCCAACTCTGCTGTTTGGTTACGCATGCGTTTAACCAACACTGGAGCCACGGTGCAGGAAAAAATGCTGGATATCAACTACAGCAGAATTTCTTTTTTGGAGTTGCACCAGTCCATGCCCGATGCTAGTTTTGCTTCTACTTATACCGGCGCATCTTTTCCTCTTTCCACGCGGGCACATCCATACAGAAAATTTGTTTTTCCAATTGTTATTCAACCTGGCGCTGAAAAGTGGCTCTACGTTCGCATGCTGACGGAGCAACCGCTGCGCGCGTCGGTTAGGTTATGGTATCCGTCATCGTTCAGTACGTATGAGCGTACTGACTTTGCATTACAAATGTTGTACTTTGGTATGGCCTTGGCCATGTTAATGTTCAACATCATGTTATTTGTAGCCTTGCGTGAGCCGATTTACCTCATGTATGTGGCTTTTGTGAGTACCATGACATTCATGATTGCTTCGCAAAATGGCTTGGCAAAATTGTATTTATGGCCTGGTAACTCACCTTGGGATGGCATTTTTACCTCGATTGGCTACGCCCTTGCTGCCATGGCTTTGGTAAACTTTATGCGCATGATGTTAAACACCCATCAGGTCTTGCCGGTATGGGATAAGATTTTGCGTGTGTGCGTGGTCTTGTTTGGTTTATTGGTGGTCGGCTTTGCTGTGCTGGGATCTGCATTGGTGGAGTTGTCTGCAGCAATGTATAGTTGTATTTCCATCATTGTGGTGCTGGTGAGTTTGCATGGTATTTACTTAAAGCAGCGCAGTGCCTACTTTTTTATGGCCGCCTTCATGATGCTGATGGTGGGCGCATTGTCCGCTTCCTTGGCGGCACTTGGTGTGTTGCCTGTTAATCCATGGACAGACAACGCATTGCAAATGGGTTCCGCTTTAGAGATGGTTTTGCTGGCATTTGCTTTGGCCGACCGCTACAACCAGCTGCGCCTAGAAAAATCCCGAATCCATGCGAAAGCTTTGCGCTCCGAAAATGACGTCTTGTTGGCACAAGCCAGAACCGAGCAAGCGCAGGCGCAAGCCGATGCACAGCAAGCCCATAACGAGACTCTGCAATTGCAATCTGAAATGGCGCAAGCACAACTGGTGCAGTCCGAAAAAATGGCCTCATTAGGGCAGTTGGTTGCTAGTGTTACGCACGAAATCAACACCCCGATTGGAGCTATCAAATCCAGTGGTGGCAGCATTACCGATGCCTTGCAGGATACCATTCAGCAACTGCCGCCCTTGTTGCAGCGTTTAGACAGTGCTACCAGCCATTTACTGGTAGATTTGTTGCACCAAGCCAATTTACCCAAAACCCCCATGAGCAGCCGCGAAGAGCGTGCCATTGTTAAAAAGGTGACTGAGCATTTGGAGGCTGTGGGCTTAGAGCAACCTCGCCAAAAAGCAGTCTTACTGGTGGGTTTTAACGTACAAACAGATTTAGAAAAATACCTGCCACTTTTGCAGCATGCTGAGTCTGAGGCAATTTTGGCAGCAGCACATAACCTTTTCATTGTTGTAGGTAGTGCTAGAAATGTCAACGTAGCTGTAGACCGAGTGGCCAAAATTGTGTTGGCGCTTAAATCGTATTCGCACTTTAATCAGTCGCAACAAAAAGAGACTGCCTCTCTGGTAGATGGCTTAGAAACGGTGCTTACCATCTACCAAGGACAAACCAAGGTTGGCGTTACGGTTGAACGCAATTACGAGTATTTGCCACCATTGCCTTGCTTTGCGGATGAGCTCAACCAGGTTTGGACCAACCTGATTCATAACGCTTTGCAGGCCATGAATTTTGCTGGTACGCTAACCATTACTGTGCGTCAAGAGGGTAATTGTGCATTGGTGTCGGTGGGCGATACCGGTTGCGGAATACCTGAAGATATTCGTAATAAAATATTTAATGTTTTTTTTACTACCAAACCTGCTGGCGTGGGCAGTGGTTTGGGTTTAGATATTGTTAAAAAAATCATCGAAAAACACAATGGTCGCATCGATTTGCAAAGCGAAGTAGGGGTGGGTACCACCTTTAGTGTTTATTTGCCTTATCCGCCCGAAACAATCATCCCCTTAACCCCTCAATCATGAAAAACAAAGTTTTCAAAACAGTCGGTATTGTTCGACTCTTTAATAGGGTTGTTTTGCTGGTAATGGGTGTGGGTTTGGCAATTTTTACCCTATTGATCGGTTTTTATAATTACGACCGTTCTATTGCAGAGTTACAAAAAAAAGCAGCTAACACTGCAGATCTGGCGGCACTGAGTTTGGCAGAGCCCATCTGGAATTACGACCACCCCGCTTTGAATGGTATAGCAACGGCCATTTTGCTAGATGCAGATATTCATGGCATCAAAATTATCAAGTATGAAGATGATGTTAAGGTTGCCGAAAAAATAACTCCGGGTTTGCAAATTAACGGCTTTGATGATCTGAATCAGGACAGCTCTTACATTATTACATCAGCCAAAGTCAAGCGTGGTGATGAGCTCATTGCCACGGTCTATTTGGCTACTTCAACACAAAAAGTATTTGCCCTTATCCGTTACACCACGATTTTGATTGCATTGTTTGCTTTGGTACTTGGAGCGGTTATCTCTTTTATAGTTTGGTTATTGGGGCGCAAGATGATTCAAGAGCCCATACAGTACCTGCGTCAAAGTGCAAACCAATTGGCATCTGGCAATTTGTCTTACATCATCAATACCAACCGTGCAGATGAACTAGGCAGTTTGGCGCAAAGCTTTGACACCATGCGCAACTCCATACGGCACATGATGCAGGAGCAGGCGCGTGCCGAGCATGCTGCCGCGCATGCGCAAATTCAGCAGGTGCAAAATGAAGCACTCAAAGCACAGGCTGAACAGGCGCAAACGCAGTTGATTCAATCAGAAAAAATGGCATCGCTAGGCCAATTGGTGGCTAGTGTTACGCACGAAATCAATACCCCTATTGGTGCTATCAAATCGAGCGGCAGCAGCATTGCCGAGGCCTTGCATGATGTGATTCAGCAATTACCTGCTTTATTGCGGCGGCTGGATCCTGACGCTGCAGCGCTTTTGATTGAGCTGTTGCAGCAAACCAGTGCACCCAAAGCGCCGCTCAGCAGCCGTGAGGAGCGCGCAATTGTTAAAAAGGCTGCCGAAGAGCTGGAGTTGGCTGGCATTGAGCAGCCCCGCCAAAAAGCGGTATTGCTGGTTAACTTTAATATACAAGGCGAGTTGCAAAAGTTTCTGCCCTTGTTGCGGCACGCAGAGTCTGATCAAATTTTGGACGCTTCCAGAAACTTCTTTATTGCCGTAGGCGGTGCAAACAATGTCAATCTTGCCGTAGAGCGGGTGGCAAAAATTGTAAAAGCACTCAAATCGTTCTCGCACTTCAATATTGGTACTGAAAAAATTGAGGCCAGTCTTGTCGAAGGTATGGACACCGTGCTCACCATCTACCAAGGCCAAACCAAAGTCGGTGTTGATGTGGTGCGTAATTACGACGATATTCCTGATCTCCGTTGTTTTCCTGATGAGCTGAACCAAGTATGGACCAACCTGATTCACAATGCTTTGCAGGCCATGAACCATGAAGGTACTCTCACCATCGGTATTCGGAAAGAAGGCAATGAGGCCGTAGTCAGTGTTGGCGATACTGGTTGTGGTATTCCGGAGGAAATCCGCAGCAAAATTTTTGATGTCTTTTTTACCACCAAGCCTGCAGGTGTAGGTAGCGGTTTGGGTTTAGATATAACCAAGAAAATCATCGAAAAACACCAAGGACGCATAGATTTGCAGTCTGAAGTGGGTGTGGGTACTACATTTAGTGTTTACCTGCCATATGACTGATTTTTGAATCAATATGTCCCATTCCAAACTTTCTAACGCCTCAACCAAGGGGTCTTTAGCGCGTTGGCTTTTAAAAAACATGGTGTTCCGGTTGATTGTAGTCACCATCATCATGACGGGTATCAGCTATTTCTTTTCCTACCGCAGTTTTCAAACCGAAGCATTGTCATACTTGGAAAAGTACGTTGTTACCCGTGGAGCTTTAGAGAGTGCGCCTTTTTTACAAGCCGAGTCAAACACCATGCTGGTGCGGGATGCTTGGTTGTATGAGTTAAACCGTCCTGCACCTGCAAACCTCAAGGCTGAATTTGAAAGGCTGATGCAGCAGGATGCAGATGGCGTTTGGCGTTTGCAATCGCAATGGATGGATACCCAGCGTATGCCAACCGTATCAGTTTTACCCCGCGTGCGCTTGGATGAAGGGTTTTTACACCAATTGCTCTCTGCTTACAAAATTGTGTCTGCGTATGGACCCTCCTACCGCAACCAAATGTACGACACTTATATCGACTTAAATGTAAGCGATGCCAATATTACATACCTGCCCGGTGTTGACTATGCTGGCAATAGCTCCAAGGCTATGTTGGAGGAAGATTTAGAAACAGAACTAGGTGCCACACCAGAGCGTAATCCCAGTCGCCAACCATTTTGGACGGGAATGTATTTTGACAAAGCAGCCAAGAAATGGATGGTGTCTGTCATCAGTCCTGTCGATTTTCAGGGGCGCTACATTGGTGGGGTAGGGCACGATGTTTTGGTAGATGATTTAATAGGTCGTACCAATAATATTGTCATTCCAGGTACTTATAACATTATGATGAGTCGTACCGGACAGGTAATTGCGCACTCGCTTAAAAGCCAGTTGATCGAGTCTAAGCAAGGAAACTATTTTGCCCAACACGAGGACGATCCCGATTTGAAGGCTATTTTTCAGGCTGCACAAACCTTGCAAAGTGGCAAGACCTTTGTGGAAACTGAAGATCAAAAAAATATTCTGGGCGTCGTAGGCATTAAGTCTAATGGTTGGTTGTTTATTACCGTCTATCCAAAGCAGTTGTTGGCAGCCAAGGCGTCTGATGCGGCTTTTAAAATTCTAGTTTTAGGCGGGCTGACATTGCTCGTAGAAGTTCTGGTGTTGGGGGTGTTGGTGCGTAGGCACATAGCTCAACCGTTAAGTCAATTGATTGATGCTACCCGCCATATCTACAGCGATACATTGAAGTCGCAAATCGATACCAATCGTAATGACGAATTGGGTCGCTTGGGTCAGGCCATGGTGGATATGTCGGAGGAAGTTAAATTTCACAGGGAGCATCTGGAAAATCAGGTGCAGCAACGCACAGCAGACTTGACCGAAAGCAATGTAGCCTTGCAAATAGCCAAACAATCGGCAGACCAGGCCAAGGCGGAGGTGGAGCACACCTTGGAAGAGCTCAAATCCACCCAAGCGCAGCTGATTCAGGCTGAGAAAATGGCGGCGTTGGGCTTGTTGGTCAGTAACGTAGCGCATGAAATTAATACGCCCATCGGGGCGGTTAAATCCAGTGGTGGTTTTATTGCAGACACTTTGCAAAACACTTTAGAAAAGTTACCTTCGTTGTTTGACCTATTGCAGGCCGATGCGCGTGGCTTGTTTATTCAATTGATTTCTCAAACTCCAGAAAGTGCTGCAACCTTGAGTTTCCGTGAGGAGCGAGCATTAATAAAGCAGCTCACGGCAACTCTGGATGAAGCTGGCGTACAAGATACCAGCCGTAAAGCCAAGCTTTTATTGAAGTTTGGCGTGCACAAGCATGCGCTGGATTATTTACCCTTGTTCAATCACCCTGATAGTGATTTGATTGTGCAAGTTGCCTCCAGTATTGCCAGCATTATTAGTAGTACAGCCAATATCAATACTGCTGTCGAAAAGGTAAACCGTATTGTGTTTGCACTCAAGGCTTTGTCAGGCAATGACCAAGCCAGTGAGTTAAGCACGGCTGCGTTGAATCTGGATGTTGATAGAGCGTTGGCAAAATACCAGAACCAGATGCATGCCGTGGAACTGCTGTGTAACTACGAGCCCGATCTGGATCCTACTTTTGCCGATCATGATGCTTTGCAACAAGTATGGTCACATTTGGTGATGAATGCCCTGCAAGCCATGAATTACAGCGGCACACTAACAGTAGATATTGCTCAAACCCATAGTGAATACACAATCAGCATTTCAGATACTGGTACTGGTATTACTACCGAACAAATGGGAAGAATTTTTGACCCTTTCTTTACCACGCGAACCTCGGGTGAGGGCAGTGGAATGGGATTGGCTATTGTCAAACGAATTATTGAAAATCACCACGGCCGTATAGAAGTGCATACCGAGCTTGGCAAGGGTTCAACTTTCCGCGT
>CALPVM020000101.1 GCA_943327015.2 Akkermansia muciniphila | reverse complement strand
TGGATGATGCGGAATGGAAAAAGATTAAAGACACGCTGTACCAGCAAAAAGAAATTACCTGCCCCAAATGTAATGCCAAACAAGCGTCCAGCACCACCTGCACCCAATGTGGTTTGATTTTTGAGCGCTACCAAGAGCAACAAACAGCATTGCAACAAGAAACTCAGGCACAACAAGACCGTATTAACACCATGTTCCTGAATGCTACGGGTTACCAAATTCACCAGCAGGTGCAATGGCTGGAAATTTTGTCGCCGTTCGAACGAAAAAACCGCTACGAGGTGGTTGTACTTTCAGACCGCAACCAGGAAGGCTTTGTGCATGAGCACAGCACTTCTGTTTTTAACTTTATAGGACGCCAATTCATGGGCCAGTGGCGTCCGGCAACGCTACGCTTTGAGGATGCTCACCAGTTTTGCATCTTAAAAATGCAGAAGCGCTTTCGTTTTTATTTTCATCAAATTGACATTGCTGATGCAGATGGAAACTTTATGGGAAACGTGGTTAGAAGATTTAGCCTGTTTCGCACCAACTATGACATCAATGACGCTAACGGAATCACCGTTATGAAGATTAAAGGGCCATTCATTTTTTGGCCATTTATGGATGCTGTTTTTAGAATTTTCAAAAATGAAGAGGAAATTGGCAGCGTTACCAAAAAGTGGAAAGGCATACTGCGCGAGAACTTTACCGACAGCGATTCATTCCATTCTGGGTTTCATCGCAACCTGCCCATGGTTGAGAAAATATTGCTGTTCGGTGCTATTTTCTTAATTGATTTTGTCAGTTTTGAAGAAAACCAGGGTCGTTAACGCGCTTCTTGTTGCAGGGCTAGGCTGTCCAAAAATTCTAGCCCCTTACGCTGTATGCTCACAATGTCGCGTGTGCTTGCGGGCTAAATCTGCCGTATTTTCTTCACCAACTGCGTGGTTGAGTAGCCTTGCACAAAGGGCAAGGCTAACGCAGTGCCACCCCACGATTCCACCAGCGCGGTTTCGGGTAGTTTGCGCATATCGTAGTCGCCGCCTTTAACAATAATGTCTGGACGAATCTCGGCAATCAGGCGCTCTGGCGTGTCTTCGTCAAAAAACGTCACTAAACTCACCGCCTCTTGCCCAGCCATCACAATAGCGCGGTCTTCGTCCTTGTTTAAAGGCCGGTCATCGCCCTTGCCCAGCCGGCGTACCGAAGCATCGGTATTGAGTGCCACAATCAGGCTTGCGCCCAGCGTACGCGCTTGTGCCAGGTACATGACGTGGCCACGGTGCAATACATCAAACACACCGTTGGTGAAAATCCATGGGCGCGGAAGCTGCGCCAAAGTCTTGGGCAGTGCATCGCGAGGGCAAATTTTTTCAAGAAATAACACTTTATTTATTGGAAGTAAGGATGTAAGAGGATACTATCAAGCCATCGTGTTGATGTGCTTTAACCCAGCAGGAAGATATACAAAATAACCGTTGTGAGTGCATAATACCAAGTTCCTATGCGTCTTGTTCAGATTTCTCTTGATTCCGTTTTAGTAGGGCAGCCACTTCCTTTCTCCATTATGGGCAAGGACGGTGTTCTGCTGGCGAAAAAATCCTATGTTGTCAAAACCAGAAAAGATCTGACGGATATTGCCGAGCGCAGTGGTGGTCTCTACATTGACGAAACCGACTCCGACACTTACCAGCGTGCTTTGCTTGACAAATTTTACGGCTTGGTAAGAGACGATAAATCGCTCAACGAAATCGTTGGCGTCAACATGAACAACCTCACCGAGGCCGAGCGGCGCACTCAAGAAGATAACCGTGCTGATTGGCTTGATTTGCAAGAGCAGGCCAACACGTTGTTGCGCGACCATAACGCTGTTTTATTTATGGGGCGCCTTGATCGCCTGCATTACCAGCTAAACCGTCGTAGTACCCTTAATCCGGATGGCACTTTGTTTGCCCTGATGTACCTCTCTGGCACAGACCGGCGCATGTACAGCGCTACGCATGCCATGCTGGTAAGTGTTATGTGTGGTTTGGCGGTGCGTGAGGTGCTGCATTGGCCGCCAACTATTGAGGCCATGTTATGCAAGGCTGCATTGACTATGAATGTTGGCATGACGGACTTGCAAGACCGTTTGGCACGACAATCCGAGCCTCTTACACCAACACAACGCACTGTGGTTAACGACCATGCCGAGAAATCGGTGGAACTTTTGATGGCTATGGGCATCACCGATGCCATTTGGCTAGATGCAGTGCGTGGTCACCACAGCCAGGCGCCGGGGCCGTTAAATACCAAAACACCCTCGCAAAGGCTGGCGCGGGTTATTCAGCGCGCTGACTCTTTTGCAGCCCGTCTGGCGCCCCGCGCATCGCGCAATCCGATTGCACCTGCCGCGGCCATGAAGGCATGTTATTTTGATGAAAACAGCCAAATCGACGATGTAGGCGGTGCACTGATTAAGGCGGTCGGTATATACCCCCCAGGTACCTATGTGCGCCTAACAACAGAAGAAATTGCAATTGTGGTGCAGCGCGGTGTTAATACCACCATGCCTAAAGTTGCTGTTGTAATTAACCGTAGCGGCATGCCTATTGTGGATCCGATTGTACGCGACACCAGCCTGAGTGAATATCGTATTTTGGCCAGTGTGCCGCACCGCGATGTTAAGGTGCAAATTAATCTGGAGCGTTTGTTAACGCTCACTACCGGATCAAACCGCCCCTGGTAAGCCTAATTGTTTACGGTAGCGGTTTAGCTCTTGCACCGTGCTGAAGCTGCTTTCCAGCAACAGGCTCATGTTGTGCAAAATACGCTCAACCACTTTGTTTTCCCACGCGCTATCAAAGTTAATTTGCTTATCCAGCCAGTGCTCTAACCACTCCGGGTTAGGTAAGCGGCTTTGAATCGTGTCGCGTGGAAACAGCGCTTTATTAACGTGCAAATTAGTGGGGTGTAACGCCTGCGCAGTACGACGGGCGCTCGCCATCAGTACACCCACTTTGGCAAAGGCGGATTTGGCCTCAATCCCAAATTTTTGAATAGCGCGTTTCATGTATTTAAGGTAGGCGCCGCCATGGCGCGCTTCATCCTGACTGAGCTTGGTGTAAATGGCCTTGATCACGGGCTCGGTATGCCATTCGCTGGCGCGGCGGTACCAGTGGTTGAGACGAATTTCGCCACAAAAATGCAGCATCAGGGTTTCGAGTGCAGGCGCGGGGTCAAATTCAAAACGTACATTGTGCAGTTCTTCTTCGGTGGGCACCATGTCCGGGCGAAAACGTTTTAAGTACTCTATTAATACCAAAGAATGTTTTTGCTCTTCAAAAAACCAGATCGACATAAATGCCGAAAAATCACTGTCGCCCCGGTTGTCACGTAAAAACATCTCGGTGGCGGGCAAGGCTGCCCATTCTGTAATGGCATTCATTTTGATGGTGGCTGCCTGCTCGTCAGTCAGCTTGGTTGCGTCAAAACTGGACCAGGGAATATCCCGATCCATGTCCCAACGGACAGATTCCAATTGCTTAAAAAGTTCAGGGTAAAGCATAGCCAACCTTCCAAATAGTTCATTAATTTTAGCCAATCAGCCCTAGATGTGGATGAAACGCAGTCTGAATACACCCACAAAAAAATAATTTCATGACAAAAAACCAAGCAAGAAACGAAATGTTATGCTAAATTACCGATCAGTCACAAAATTACCAATTAGTTTAACGCATGAAAATAGCAATCATAGGTTCCGGCATCGCAGGTTTAGCGGCGGCGCACCGGCTGCAGGGGCAGGCCGGCATCACCCTGTTTGAGGCGGGCGATTACTTTGGCGGCCACACGCATACGGTCGACATTACCCTAGATACTGCTCAGGGGCGCATAACGCATGGCGTGGATACCGGTTTTTTGGTGTTCAACGAGCACACCTATCCCAACCTGATTGCCTTGTTTGCCGAGTTAGGCGTGCCTACCGCTAAGTCGGATATGTCTTTTTCGGTGCAGGTACCACAGGCTTCGGGCAGTAAATCTTTGGAGTGGAGTGGTTCTAACCTCAGTAGTGTTTTTGCCCAAAGGGGTAATCTGTTCAATGTGCGTTTTTTGCGTATGCTGCGTGATGTCGTGCGCTTTAACAAGCTAGCCACCGACATTGCCGAACGCAATGCAGAAGCCGAATTGATGCAACCCTTAAGCGGCTTTTTGCAGCAGCACCGGTTGTCGCAGGAGTTTACTGAGTGGTATTTTCTGCCGATGCTGGGCTGCATCTGGAGCTGCCCAACTGACCAGATGCTGCAGTTTCCAGTTGCAACCATGATTCGGTTTTGCTACAACCACGGCCTGATTCAGGTCAGTAACCGCCCCCAGTGGTGGACGGTACCAGGCGGTGCACGCCATTACGTAGAAAAAATAGTAGCGAACATTAAAGACAAACGCCTCAACACGCCGGTCGAAAAGGTGATGCGTACTGCCACCGGTGTGCAGGTGCACAGCCAGGGTCAGGCCGAGCATTTTGATAAAGTGGTGCTGGCTTGCCACTCCGATCAGTCTTTGGCACTTCTGGCTGATGCAACCACTGCAGAGCGCAGCACATTAGGTGCAATTCGTTACCAGAACAATGTGGCCGTGCTGCATACCGACACCACGGTCTTGCCGTCTAAGCAGCGTGCCTGGGCTGCGTGGAATTACGAGCGTGCTGCAGACGCCGACAAAAACTCTGCGCGAGTGTGCCTGCATTACCTCATCAACATGCTTCAGCCATTGCCGTTTAAAGAGAGTGTGGTGGTTTCTCTCAATCCAGTGCGTGACATCAACCCCCATCAGGTGCATGGCCGTTTTGAATATGCCCATCCCGTGTTTGATGTGGCCGCCATTCAGGCGCAAGCCCAATTGCCCGCGTTGCAGGGGCAAAACAACACCTATTTTTGCGGAGCTTGGACTGGTTATGGCTTTCATGAAGACGGGCTCAAGTCCGGGCTGGATGTGGCTGCGCGCATTAAACAGGCACAAGGCGTAACTGCATGATTAGCACAGCGGCGCAACCGTTAATAGGTTTTGGTCAGGTGCGCCACACGCGCCTCAAACCTGCGCGCCATGCTTTTGCCTATGGCACGTATTTTTTAATGCTGCCTATGCGTAGTTTGCAAATTCAGCGCCAAACGTCAGACGCCAGTAGCTGCCCCTTGGCCGTTAATCGTTTTGCGGGCATTAGCTTTTATGATGTGGACCATGGCGATAGTCGATCACCCGAGCAAGGCGGCGCACTGGCCTGGTTAGACGATTTATTGCAACAACAAGGCATTAGTGATGCGGATGGCGAAGTTTGGCTGCACTGCTACCCAAGGGTATGGGGCTTTACCTTTAAGCCTGTTAGTTTTTGGTATTGCCACCGTAAAGATGGTTCTTTGCGTGCGGTGGTGGTAGAGGTAAACAACACCTTTGGCGAGCGCCATTGTTACTTGTTAGAGCAACCCACCTTTGGCGCAGAACAGCGTGCAGTTAAAGTGTTTCATGTATCGCCGTTTTGCCCGGTGGAAGGTGGCTACCGCTTTCGGTTTATGGTCAATAGCGACCGCACACGCACCGTAGCCAGAGTGGACTACGATGATGCCACCGGACCATTGATCCAAACCAGTGTTAGCGGAACACTGGTGCCTGTAACTGCGCAAGCGTTGCGCCATGCACTTTGGAGTTATCCGGCCATGACTTTTGCCGTAGTGGCACGCATTCATTGGCAGGCACTCAAGTTATTTATTAAAAAAGTGCCTTTTTTTACCAAACCGCAGCCACCGTCTGCATTTATTACCCGTTAACCCGTATTTGAAAAGGGAAACACCCATGAACACAACCACCTCCACCATGCCCCATTTCGAGTTGCCCGAAGGTACTCCGGCCGCAGCACGCACTGTGTTGCGCCTGATGCAAAGTTTGCAATACGGCAGCATCACCGTGCAACTGCCTGGTGGCACGATGCAGCGTTTTGGTGGTATGGCTCAACCGCATGCGACTATTTGCTTGCACAACTGGAAGCCCTGTGCAGCAGCGCTCAAGTCGGGCGATATCGGTTTTGCCGAAAGTTTTATTGCCGGTGATTGGACAACGCCTAATTTGACAGACCTGATTCGTGTGTTGGTAAAAAACCGCGCAGCGGTGGACAGCATGATTTTTGGTAGCTGGTGGGGGCGGCTGTTTTATCGCATCAAACACCTGCTTAACCGCAATACCCGCGCCAACAGCCAAAAAAACATTCACGCCCATTACGATTTAGGCAATGCGTTTTACCAGCTTTGGTTGGACGAAACCATGAACTACTCGTCAGCGCTATTTCAAGGTAACTATGCGCAGCCGATGGCTCAGGCGCAAAAGGATAAAGTTCGGCGCGCCTTACAACTGGCTAACGTGAAAGCGGGTGACCGGGTACTGGAAATTGGCTGTGGTTGGGGTGCCTTGGCCGAGATGGCTACCACCGAAATGGGCGCCCACATTACCGGTGTAACGCTCAGTACCGAACAACTGGCCTACGCCCAAAACCGCATGCAGCGCTTCGGGGTGCAATCCCAGGCGGACCTGCGCTTGCAGGACTACCGCGACATCCAGGATGCGCCGTTTGATGCCATTTGCTCTATCGAAATGATTGAGGCCGTGGGTCGGGAATACTGGCCGCAGTATTTTGCAACCGTTTCCAAATTGTTAAAAACCGGCGGGCGGGCCTGCATTCAAAGTATTGTGATTGACGATGCCTTGTATGCGAGATATATCGAATCGACCGATTTTATTCAGCAATATATCTTCCCCGGTGGCTGCTTGCCGTGCCCGGCAGAATTCAAACGCCAGGCAGAAGCCGCTGGACTCAAAGTGGTAGATGAATTGGCATTTGGCCATGACTATGCCGAAACCCTGAAGCGTTGGCGCGAGGCATTTTTAAGCCAGCGCGAGCAGGTGATGGCCAATAACTTTGACGAGCGCTTTATGCGCATCTGGGAGTTTTATCTGGCTTATTGCGAGGGTGCTTTTGCCGAAAACAATATCGACGTAGTGCAGTACACGTTGCAAAAGGTGTAACCATGAAAAGCTTGTCACGTCTTGGAATCTCTTTGTTGATCACTATGGCTGCAATGTCACATGCCCAAACTGCACCACAAGAAGTGACGGCAGATTTATCCCAGCCACAATTGGCGGGTACAACCAAAATGAAGTTTCTGGGTATGGGGATATACGATGCCAAGCTCTGGACAACGGCTGGCTTTAAAGCTGAGCGTTATGCAGAGCACCCACATGCATTAGAACTTACCTATTTACGTTCTTTGAGTGGCAGTGCCATCGCTAAACGTTCGTTGGAAGAAATGCGCCGTGCCGGGCCCATTGATGCTGCCAAAGAAAAACGCTGGCTTGCTGCTATGGAAGCAGCCTTTCCCGATGTGCAATCGGCTGATCGCATTACCGGTCTGCATACTCCGGGTAGTGGCGCGCGTTTTTGGTACAACGGCAAGCTTAAAGCCACCATAGCCGACCCAGAATTTAGCCGCTTGTTTTTTGGTATTTGGCTGTCTCAAAACACCAGTGAACCACGCCTGCGTACCGAGTTGCTGGCGCGGATTCAGCCGTGAAACCGTCAACTGCGCCATTTAGCTGGCGAGATGGCTGGCGTTATGGCCTCATGGGCTTGCCGCTGGCGTTTGTAGCGTTACCGCTATACGTCATTTT
>CALPVM020000100.1 GCA_943327015.2 Akkermansia muciniphila | reverse complement strand
GGGGCAGAGGAAGAGGCAAAAAGCGAAGGTCATCCTGTAATGGGTTGAATAGGTCATGCCTAAGCGAAAGCGAGCAGACTTGCCTCAGGTGCGACAGCGTTAAGCCGCCGCGTTTTATCAATGAACCCTTGCGGGAACTCCCTGCAAGGGGATACCCATGGGGTTCTCCCTTACCGGAGAAAGGCATGGAAAACATCGATAACGATGCTGCGTCTCCGGACGAAATGAACAACTGGCATGCCATTGATTGGAAACTAGTTCAACTTTTCGTCGGAAAGGCGCAGATGCGCATAGCGCAGGCAGAAAGAAACAAGGATTTTCGTAGGGTTTCAAGACTCACACGAAGCCTTGTTAGATCTTGGCAAGCCAAGGCATTGGCAGTCAGGAAAGTAACAGAAAACCAGGGGAAGCGGACGAGTGGCGTCGACTGCGAACTTTGGGATACGCCAACGAAGAAATGGAATGCGATTCATTGTCTTGCGAGTAAAGGATACCGTGCAAAGCCATTACGGAGAGTATGGATTCCAAAAGCGAATGGGAAGGAAAGGCCATTGGGCATACCGACCATGAAAGACCGCGCGATGCAGGCGCTTTACCTGCTCGCACTGGAACCGGCTGTGGAATGTGCGTCTGACCCGAACTCTTATGGGTTTCGGAAAGGACGATCAACACATGACGCACGGCAACAGTTGTTTGTGTCTTTATCCAAAAAGGTTTCGGCCCAATGGGTACTGGATGCAGACATCAAAGGGTTTTTCGACAACATCAATCATGAGTGGTTACTGACCCATGTCCATATGGATTTGGTCATGCTGCAGAAGTGGTTGAAAACTGGATTAATTGATGCAGATCAACTCCAGCGCACGGATGAGGGAACGCCACAGGGCGGCATCATCTCGCCGACATTAGCGAATATCACCCTCAATGGGCTAGAACTGGAACTAACGCAATTCCTTCGGAAGAAGCTGGGAACCAAGCTGGCAAAGAGAGGCAAAGTGAACGTGGTACGGTATGCCGATGACTTTGTGGTAACTGGCGACTCAAAAGAGCTGCTAGAAACCATCGTCCAACCATGGATTGTCGAATTCTTGCGAGAGCGGGGATTGACGCTGTCAATGGAGAAGACACGCATAGTGCATATTGAAAAGGGTTTTGATTTTCTAGGGTGGAACTTTCGTAAATACGGAGGCAAGCTACTCATCAAGCCGAGTCAGAAAAACGTGAAAGCGTTCTATGGCAAAGTTAAGGGGATTATTTCCACATCACTGTCGGTTCCAACAGAAATGCTGATAAAGCGTCTGAATCCAGTCCTCAAAGGCTGGGCTCAGTACCACAAGGGCGTAGTTGCCAAACAAACCTTCAGCAAGCTTGACTATCTGATTTATTGGAGGTTGATGCGCTGGGGCAAGAGAAGGCATCCGCGCAAGGCGGCAGGTTGGGTGCACGGTCACTACTGGAAACAGTGTGGGTCACGCAAACAGTTCGCCGGATTGCAAGATGACCCGTTCGGAGAAGGAGGGAGGATTGCATATCCTCTTTACATGCTAGCGGACATGCAAATTGTTCGCCACGTCAAGGTAAAAGGAGACTACAACCCTTTCCACCCCGATTGGCAGGCCTATGGCGAGAAACTGAGAGTGCAACGAATGGGTGACGTCATTTGGAGCGCTCAAAGAGCCTCGCTGTGGTTTGACCAAGGTGGTAAATGCGCTCTTTGTGAGCAAGAAATCGACATGGCTGATGAAAAAATGGATAACCACCATATTATCTATCGTCAGCTAGGAGGTAGTGATGCACTATCCAATCGTGTATTACTTCATCCGATTTGTCACAGGCGTGTCCACGCCCTTGGTTTGAAGGTTATCAAGCCGGTCCCCAGTGCGGGGGACTTTAATCTAGTTAAACTTAAAAAGGGCTACGGAAGCCATTTATAATGTTTAATTAGTGGTCGTGCGTGAGCCGTGTGCGGTGAAAGTCGCATGCACGGTTCTTCGGGGGGGTTATGATCGAAAGATAATGACCCTACCCTCCTATAGAAGCAGTACCCGGAAAATGAAGATACCGCGTGATCTTTTTGCCATTCTGCCTGATACTGACCCTAAGTTAAAGGTTCTTTGATGCAGGCAACCAACACCCTCTCTACCGAAGACATGTCCGACACCACTGAATTCGGCGCATTTGTTCTTGTTTTTAATGCCAGCGATCCCAGTGGTGCAAGTGGCATTACCGCCGATGCTATAACCATTGCTTCGGTTGGAGCGCATGCAACGCCGATTGTTACGGGCTCTTACGCACGAGACACCGCCAACATCGTCAACCACTACGCCATGGACGATGAAGCCATCCTGGAACAGGCACAAATGGTTCTGGAAGATATATCCATCGACATCATCAAAGTGGGTTTTGTCGGCACACCTGAAAACCTAAGCGCCATTGCAGAAGTCGCCTCCGATTACGCTGATATTCCCGTGGTCGCCTACATGCCTGACCTCTCATGGTGGCGCGAAGACCTGATCGACCAGTACCAAGATGCCTGCACTGAGTTGCTGTTACCGCAAACCACCCTACTGGTTGGCAATTACAGCACTCTGAGTCGCTGGCTGCTGCCTGAATGGAGCGAAGATCGCCCCCCCACAGCGCGCGACATTGCCCGCGCTGCCCACCAATTTGGTGTGCCCTACACCTTGGTGACGGGACTGGCGCTACCGGAACACTATATTGAAAATGTATTGTGCTCCCCCAACGCTGTGTTAATTAGCGAAAAATTTGAACGCCTGGAAGCTACGTTTACTGGCGCTGGCGACACCCTGTCTGCTGCACTGTCCGGCTTGCTGGCCAGTGAAACCGATTTAAATGAAGCTGTTTCCGAATCATTGGCATATCTTGATCGTTGCTTGGAGCACGGCTTCAGGCCCGGCATGGGCAATGTACTGCCAGATCGTCTGTTTTGGGCACATACAGATGACGACGATGAAGACAGCACCCCAACCGACCCCACCTTTGAAGACCCCGCCAATGCAACCCGCCACTGACCGCAACCAACAACTGTTTGAACGCGCCCGCCAAGTTATTCCAGGAGGCGTTAACTCACCTGTGCGGGCCTTCAAGGCCGTTGGCGGCACACCGCGCTTTGTATCCCGTGCCCAAGGCGCTTATTTTTGGGACGCCAATAACCAACGCTACATTGACTACATTGGCTCTTGGGGCCCGATGATTTTGGGTCACGGCCATCCTGCAGTGGTTGAAGCTGTGCAACGCGCCATTCTCGATGGTTTCTCGTATGGCGCACCGACTGAGCGCGAAGTAGAGCTTGCTGAAGCCATTTTGGAGCGCGTACCCAGCATGGACATGGTGCGCTTGGTGAGCTCCGGCACTGAAGCCGCCATGAGCGCCATAAGGCTGGCACGTGGTGCTACCGGCCGCAACAAGCTGATTAAATTTGAAGGCTGCTACCACGGACATGCCGATGCGCTGCTGGTGAAGGCCGGCTCCGGCTTAGCCACTTTTGGCAACCCTACCAGCGCGGGTGTACCACCCGAAGTGGTGCAGCACACCATCGTTCTGGAGTACAACAACCTGACCCAGCTCGAAGATGCATTTGCACTGCATGGCTCGGATTTAGCCTGCCTGATGATGGAGCCTATTGCAGGCAACATGAATTTTGTACGCGCATCTGTGCCTTTTATGCGCCGCTGCCGCGAGCTCTGCACGCAATACGGTGCCATCCTTATATTGGATGAGGTCATGACCGGTTTTCGCGTCGGCTTGTCCAGCGCCCAGGGCGTATATGCCAAAGACATTGACGGCTTTGCCCCAGACATGACCGTTTTGGGCAAGGTCATTGGTGGCGGCATGCCACTGGCTGCTTTTGGTGGCAAACGCGCCATTATGGAACAATTGGCGCCATTGGGGTCGGTATACCAAGCCGGCACCTTGTCTGGTAACCCGGTGGCAACTGCATGCGGCCTGGCCACTTTGCACGAAATTAGCAAGCCCGGTTTTTATGAAGAATTGGGACGCAAAACCCGCGCACTCACCACCGGATTGCAATCTGCCGCCACCAAGGCTGGCGTGCCTTTCTGCGCCGATAGTGAAGGTGGCATGTTTGGATTCTTCCTGTTTGATACTTTGCCACAAAATTATGCCCGCGTGATGCAAACAGATAGCGCTCTGTTTAATCGGCTATTTCATGGAATGCTGGAACGTGGCATTTATTTTGCTCCAGCCTTGTACGAAGCCGGCTTTGTGAGTGCAGCCCATTCGGACAAGGACATTGCAGAGACCATTGCAACGGCAGAAGATGTATTTGCTAATTTACGCTAAATTAATAATTAACAACTTATTGACAGACTATGGGACTTAACCTTCAAAATATCAACCGCGAACAACTGGATGGCAATTCTATTGTCTTTCGTGCCGGAGACAAAGGCGATGCCGCTTATGTTATTGAAAGCGGCTGCGTGGAGGTTTTGATACACCAAGACGGCATAGAAAAGCGCATAGCCGTACTTTCCAAAGACGCCATGTTTGGCGAAATTGCCCTACTCGATGGCAAGCCTCGCACGGCTACCGTACGCACTTTAGTACCCACGGTGCTGATGCGCATTGACCGCGCGCACATTCAAGAGCTTCTCAACCGCGCCGATCCGGTTATTCAGTACCTACTCACATTGCTGCTGGATCGTTTTCGTAGCGCCAACCCCGGGCTTAAAGCGCCACGTGTTGACATTGCACCCGAGGATCAAGTGGAGCCGCTACCGGTTCCGCCTAAGGACACCGATTATCACGCCACCGCCATCCGCACACTGCTCTTGGTGCATGACCTTTCAAAAGCCATTGACACCAATCAGCTAGTGCTTTTTTATCAGCCGATCATGCTGATGGAAGACCGCTCTTTGGCAGGGTTTGAGGCTTTGGTTCGTTGGCGCCACCCCACGTTAGGCTTGGTAAGCCCGGTGGAGTTTATTCCTCTGGCCGAAAAAACCGGACTCATTAAACGCATTGGTCAATGGGTACTCAATCAAGCTGCAAAAGACTGGGCAGAGCTACGTACTTTCTGCGATTGCGACGAGCAGCAAACACCTTTTATCAGCATCAACCTGTCTTCGCCCGAGCTGTTTGAACCCAATATCGTAGAAAGTATCCAGTCCATCATGGCGGAGCATGGCGTGCCCATGAACGAACTTCGCATAGAGCTTACCGAGTCCATTTTAATCAGCAATTTGTCACAAGTGTCAGCGGCTCTCAAGCGCCTGCGTGCACAAGGCGTTGGTATTGCACTAGACGATTTTGGCACCGGTTATGCAGGTCTGGATTATTTGCAAAGCTTGCCATTTAGCTGCATCAAAATTGACAAAGCCTTCGTTCAGCAGATGGAAGGCTCGGCGCGTAGCTTGCAAATTGTACGCTCAGCTTTGGAGTTGTCGCGTTTGCTCGGCATGACCTCGGTGGCTGAAGGCATTGAAGACGAAGACACCGCTAATGCGCTAGCGCAAATGGGTTGCACTTTTGCACAGGGTTTTCATTATGGAAAACCCATGGCCATCTCCAAAATTGCCGCCTGGCAAGATGCTACCTAGCACACGCATGGCACAACTGCGAGGCAAGGCGGTGTAGCGCTTGCCAATTTTGCACCGGCCAGTCGGGTTGTTTGAGCCCTTTTACAATGCCATCAACCTTGTGTGCCGCTTGCAGTAACTCTGCCAGTGCTTGGGGGGTCAAGCGCGGCAAAACACGCTCAAACAGTTTTTCTTTAACACCCCAAATGCGCTGCTCCCGTAGCACCACAGGCATAGGTCGCCCCTGAGTCATAGCATCCTTAACGCGCTTTAAGGCGCGTATGTCCTCACTCAAGGCAAAATGCACCAACACCTCGGCCTCGCCCTCGGCCTGCAGTCCATCCAGCATACGCTGCACCCGCAAAGCTTGGCCTGATAGCACGGCTTCCGACAATTTAAACACATCGTAACGTGCAACATTGAGCACTGCGTTTTCGACTTGTGCCATAGTGAGCACAGCTCCACCCGCATCGGCGGGGTAAAGCAAGGCAAGTTTTTGAATTTCCTGGTGAGCGGCCAGTAAGTTGCCCTCCACCCGATCGGCAAAAAATTGCAAGGTGTGCTGCCCGGCCTCGCCCGCCTCCACGCGCTGCCCTTGCTGCGCCAGACGCTGTGCAATCCATTGTGGTAAAGCGCCACGCTCTATGGTGTCAATTTGCAGGGCCACACCAGCACTTTCCAACGCCATAAACCAGGCACTCGATTTGGTGGCTTTGTCCAGCCTGGGCAATAGCACCAGGGTTAGAGTGGAGTCATCGCCCTTGGAGCGCTCGGCAATATGTTGTAATGCCTGCCCTCCATCTTTACCGGGCTTGCCCGAAGGAATGCGAATTTCAACGATTTGCTTATCGGCAAACAGACTGAGCGATCCGCCTGCCGCCAGCACCTCGCTCCAGTCAAAATGGGCACCGGCTACCGTGTGCGATGTACGCTCAGTAAAGCCCTGATGGCGTGCGGCATGACGAATCAGATCTGCCGCCTCTAGCTGCAGCAAAGGCTCATCCCCATGCAACACATACAGACTTTTTAAACCGCGCTGCAAATGGGCGTTTAACTGGGCGACAGCAATTTGCATGGTGCTGCTTTAGGGGGCTGTTACGGTAGCAGATGGTGCCATTAAAGGCTCTGGTGCCGCTATGGTTTTTACTGCCGCCAAACGACGCATGAGCTGCTGCACGATGTCGGTTTGCATGTCGCGGTACAGCAAAACTTCTTCGGCTTCTTTGGCTAATACGGCGGTTTCGTTAAAACTAATGTCGCGCTGCTGCACCATGTCTGTGGGTGCAATAATTTCACGCCCGTCGGGTGTTCGCAGCCGAAACTGAACCCGCAAACGTAACTGAAACTCACGCACCTGACCCGATGAGTTGACGCCCACCACGATTTTCTCGCGAACATCCTGCAAAATATCCAGTATTACCTGCACAGGCTCTTGGCCATCTACTGCTGCTAAGGGCCGAACAGCTTTACCTAAATAACGGACAAGCTCTGTCGCCACAGCCCCTCCGTTTTCAGGCGTGATGGCAATGGTATCAAAGGCAAATGTTTGTTTGCCGCGCAATTTAAAACCACAGCCAGCCAAAACCGCCAACAACGGTGCGGCAAGCAAAATTCGGCGGCGTTGTAGCGCAGCCATTTAAATCACCACGTTGACCAAACGCCCCGGAACCACAATCGTCTTTTTAGGTGTTGCGCCAGCCGCAAAGTGCACAAACGCATCGCATTGGATGGCCATCTGTTCGATTTGCTCTTTTGTGGCATCAAACGGCACGACCAAAGAGCCGCGCAATTTACCATTGACCTGCAGCATTAACTCCAGCTCATCCTGCTTCAGTGCAGCCGGATCTACTGCGGGCCAGGGAGCATCCAGCAAATCGCCCAATGCCGTTGCATAGCCCAACTGGCTCCAAAGTGCATGCGACAAATGCGGTGTAGCAGGATAGAGGCACCGCAGCAAAATTCCAAAGCCTTCCGCCAGCACCACCTGCGCGGCCGCTGAAGCTGCATTGGAGCCATCGGGCCACGCAAAGTCCTCAAGGGCATTAATCATTTTCATGCAGCCTGACACCACGGTGTTGTACTGCATGCGCTGGTAATCGTAATCTACTTGTTTAAGCACAGTGTGCAGTTCGCGCCGCAGTGCTTTGGT
>CALPVM020000099.1 GCA_943327015.2 Akkermansia muciniphila | reverse complement strand
TAAAGAAGCCCCTGGACTTTTAGGCAGCAAAGCCATTAAGTGGAACTTCACCAAGTTTTTAATCGCTAAAGATGGGTCCGTACGTAAACGCTATGCACCGACTGATACGCCCGCCAGTTTGGCAGAAGATATTGAAGCCGCTTTAGCAGAATAACTGCTGCACTATGCTGGTTTAAAAAACTGAACTGGCAACCCTGGCACATCCATTTGCGTATAGATTACGCACCCTGATAGTGGATGTGCCTTTAGTTCATTCGAACTGCGCCCATGTCGGGCAGAAGTAACGAATAGGGTTCGTAAATCGTGTCCGCCAAAACATGGCATGGTCGGGCATAGCATGGGTGTAGGGTATTGTGCGAGCATGGATCCATCTGCTGCATATTTCGCCACCTGCCCCCCTTCGTACATAGCCACATAATAGTTGCCTTTTACATCCACAGTGGCTCCGTCAGGTCGCCCTTGGTAGCCAGTTTGCCCGCTTAGCCATCCTTGTGGCTTTGGTTTAAATTGTGCAAAGGTATGTTGGTTGCTTAAGTTGGCATTTTGATTGTCATAACTCCAAGCATGCACTGTGTGTGTTGGAGTATCTGCCCAGTACATTGTTTGATGGTCAGGGCTCCATGCCAAGCCATTGGCAGTAGTTGCATTGCTGATCAAACACCTTATTTCAGCATCACCCTTGGTGCAATCTAAACAAAACAGGCCTGCGCTTTGCTGCTGTTTAGTTTCATCCACCGTGCCTACCCAAAACCGCCCTTGCGCATCACATTTACCATCATTCGCACGGACGGTAGCCGTGTTATAGGGTAGTGTTGCAACATGCTCCAAACAACCTCCCCATTGCTGTGCTTTGTAAATACCGTGACGCAATGCCATGACCAAACCACCACCTTGCATTGGAGCAATACACCCTGGCTCGCTTGGCATTGCCCATTTTTCAACTACTTTGGTATGTAGGTCGGTTCGGCAAATGGCTTTACCCACTATGTCAACCCAGTACAATTTTTGCTCCATGGGGTGCCAAAACGGTGATTCGCCTAAGGCATTGGGTTCAGTGGTCAGCTGCTGCCATTCCATTATTTTTTCTCAACCGTTATCTGCATACTACACTCATAACTCTCCCCGGGCTTAAGTGTTTGTATGCCTAATGCTTTTGCCTTAGCAATGTCTGTTGCCATTTGGAGCGCATTATTGACATGACTCACTGGCTCTATAGCAATACTTTCTAGTCCTGTATGGGTGTAAACCACCAATCGATTGAGGTTAGATCTGATGGTGCAACATTGCACTTCATCTTCCAAAACCACGCTGCCACTCCAGCCATCAAAACAATGGTCTACGTTTAATGCATCAGTGATCTGGTTTATGCCCTGATGTGCAGTTCTTACAGTGGGCAGTTTATCTTCACCCATCTCCCAACGGCCTGTACTGTTAAATGTGAGTTTTGCACCTTTGCGCTTTACAAAATACGGGTGCCACCCCATTCCGACGGGTGCTATACGCTCATCTGTATTTTTTATTTTGAGCACCATTTTTATCGTTTTGTCTTCAAGCAAAAAACGTTGCTCCGCCATAAATCCGAATGGCCAATTTTGGTCTGCCTGGTGTACAAGATTCAATGTCACTTGTTCGGGGCTTTGCTGCACTACTGACCAGCCGCGCTCCCAACCTACGCCATGAATGGCATGGGGCTCCGGTGCAAAGTTTCGTTCAATAGAGTATTGAACTCCTTGCCACTTCAGCTGGCCATATCCTATGCGGTTAGAAAATGGCACCATTACAAAACTTGCTGCATCGCGTACCGACCGTAATTTTGTCGGTTCTGTAGACTGCAGTACTGCAACTCCTTTGCACCACAGACCTGCTATACATCCACCCATAGCGGGTAACAGCTCACATCGTAAAGATCCATTGTTTAGGTTGATAGAAGTTGTCATCGAGTGAAGTGTTGTTTGATTTGCTCCTAACTGTGGCTATTGTGCTACGTAAATGCACGATAAAAAAGAGCCCGTAATGAACCATGGTTCATTACGGGCTCAAGCACTGCATACTCTTTACTGTTATTTCAACTTATCTGCTTAGCGGTTGTAAGCAGTTTCTCCGTGGGATGCGATATCCAGACCTTCGCGTTCGTCTTCTTCGCTCACACGCAGACCAATCACCAGATCAACCAACTTGAACGCAACTACCGACACCACACCAGACCACACGACGGTAATCAGCACAGCCTTGGTTTGTGTCCATACTTGTGCACCGATGGAGTACGCATCTGCAGTCACCATGGCTACGGTTGTCCAGTCAGCCACCATGCTTGGGCCACCCAAGTTAGGTGAATTAAACACACCGGTCAAAATAGCACCCAAGATACCGCAAACACCGTGCACGCCGAATACGTCTAAAGAGTCATCTGCGCCGAGCAGTTTCTTCAGGCCATTCACGCCCCACAGACCGGCAAATCCAGAGATAAAGCCGATGATGAGAGCACCACCAATGCCCACGTTACCTGCTGCAGGTGTAATAGCAACCAAACCAGCCACTGCACCGGAGGCAGCACCCAACATAGAAGCCTTACCGCGCATCAACGCCTCGCCCAAGCACCATGCCAATACCGCTGCTGCAGTGGCACCAAAGGTGTTGATAAAGGCAAGAGCTGCAAAACCGTTGGCTTCTAAAGCAGAGCCTGCATTAAAACCAAACCAGCCTACCCACAGTAAAGATGCACCTACCATGGTCAGTGTCAGGCTATGAGGAGCCATGGCTTCTTTACCGTAGCCAATGCGCTTACCCACCATGAATGCACCTACCAGACCAGCCACCGCAGCGTTGATGTGCACGACGGTACCGCCTGCGAAGTCGAGTGCACCCATTTGCCAGATGTAACCGGCTTTGGCATTCATAGCATCTACCACTTCAGCAGACGTATAAGCATCAGGACCCATCCAGAACCACACCATGTGTGCAACCGGTGTGTAAGAGAACGTGAACCAGATCACCATGAACATGAGTACTGCAGAAAACTTCATACGCTCGGCAAATGCACCCACTATCAGCGCACAGGTAATGCCGGCAAAAGTTGCTTGGAAGGCGGCAAACACGATTTCAGGTATCACAACTCCCTTGCTAAAGGTTGCTGCATTGGCAAAGGTACCCGCTGCATTGTCCCAAACGCCCTTCATCATCAGCCGATCAAACCCTCCAATAAATGCGTTACCTTCGGTAAATGCCAAGCTGTAGCCGTAAATAAACCACAACACCACAATCATAGAGAAAGTAACCATGACCTGCATGAGTACCGAGAGCATATTCTTGCTGCGGACCAAGCCGCCATAGAACAGTGCCAAGCCAGGTATGGTCATGAGAATCACCAACAACGTAGAAACCATCATCCAAGAGGTATCACCTTTGTTTGGAGTTGGTGCTGGTGCGGCGGCTGGAGTAGCTTCTGTGGCTGCAGCATTGGTTGCTGCCGGGGCGGGTGCAACTACAGGCGCAGTAGCTTCTGGTGCAGGTGCTGACACTGCGGCTGTGCCAGCAGTTGCTTCAGGCACTGCGGTTTCTGCCAGAGCAAAGGTTCCTGCGCCTAAAAAACTCAAACCCAGTGCGAGGGATAAAAGCATTTTTTTCATGGTGTTGTTCCTTACAGAGCTTCTTTGCCGGTTTCGCCGGTACGAATGCGGACAACTTGTTCCAAGTTGTACACAAATATCTTTCCATCACCGATCTTGCCTGTGCGGGCTGCGGACTCAATGGCTTCAATCACACGGTCTACCATGGTCTCGTCAACAGCAGCCTCAATTTTGACCTTGGGCAAAAAATCAACCACATACTCGGCACCACGATACAACTCGGTATGCCCCTTTTGTCGGCCAAAACCTTTGACCTCTGTGACAGTAATACCCTGCACGCCAATACCCGATAGTGCTTCACGCACCTCATCGAGCTTGAACGGTTTAATAATGGCCGTTACGATTTTCATAGTGTTACCTCTGCTTGGTTACAGTTGATGGCAGAACCTTGTTTTAAAAATTCTGCTTCCCCACAGAATACGGAGACGCTTCTAATAAGCACAAGGCATGCCAACATTTATTTGCTTTAGTGCTGTTATTTCTTTTATTTTCGCTCCATTTCCTTTATCATGACTGTTTATATTTACAGTAGTTACTGTTTTGGTGCATTTTTATTTACTTGCCTGTCACTGATTTGATGCACTATTTTGGAGTGTTGTTATGAGTCTGTCTTTGGTGCAAAGTCGTGCGTTATTGGGTTTGGATGCTGTCAAGGTGACCGTAGAGGTGCATCTGGCTAATGGTTTGCCCAGTTTTACACTGGTTGGCTTGGCCGATGTAGAAGTAAAAGAGGCACGCGAACGGGTTCGATGTGCCATCCAAAATTCTGGACTTGAATTTCCCACCAACAAACGCATCACCGTTAACCTAGCACCGGCAGATTTACCCAAAGACTCTGGCCGGCTCGATTTACCCATTGCACTTGGCATCTTGGCCGCCAGCGGTCAAATTGATGGTAGTGCTTTCCATGCCTTTGAGTTTGCAGGCGAGCTGTCGTTATCTGGCGCCTTACGTCCGGTACGCGGTGCACTGGCCATGGCTTTAGCACTGCACAAACAATTGGTGGTTACCAGTTTGGTACTTCCACCGGACAGTGCAGAAGAAGCGGCTTTAGTACCAGCAAGCCAAGTGTATCGTGCCAACCATTTGCTTGACGTTGTGCGCCAGTTTTCGCCCAATGCTACAGCGCTAGCAGCCCTTGAGGCTAGCCACTGCACTGTCGCGGACTGGCAACGCCTGAGCAGCTTAGCACCCACAAAACTACAAACGTATTTCGATATGGCTGACGTCAAAGGACAGGCCGGTGCCAAACGTGCACTGGAAATCGCCGCTACCGGCGGACACAGTGTGCTGATGAGCGGGCCACCCGGCTCCGGCAAATCGATGTTGGCTCAGCGCTTTGCCGGTTTACTACCAGAAATGCAGCCAGACGAAGCGCTGCAAGCCGCTGCCATCAGCAGCCTTTGCGGACGCTTTGGCATGGAGCAATGGGGCGTACGCCCGACGCGCAGCCCGCACCATTCGGCCAGTGCGGTTGCTTTGGTTGGGGGAGGTTCACCACCCCGGCCCGGCGAAATATCACTGGCGCACCATGGCGTACTTTTTCTCGATGAATTACCCGAGTTTCCACGCTCTGCCCTTGAGGCTCTGCGCGAACCTCTTGAGTCCGGCACTATTACCATTGCACGTGCAGCACACCGTGCTGAATTTCCAGCACAATTTCAGCTTATCGCAGCCATGAACCCCTGCCCTTGTGGCTACTTCGGCTCTGCTGTGCAGCGTTGCCGCTGTACCCCGGATCAAATACAACGCTACCAAGGCAAACTCAGCGGACCGCTGTTAGACCGAATAGACCTGCACATTGACGTTGCTGCACTTTCACCTGATCAACTGCTCCAAACCAGTGCGGGCGAATCAACACATGCTATCCGCAAACGGTGTTCTGAGGCACGCACATTGGCGCACCAAAGACAGGGCAAACCCAACCAATTATTGGCCGGCCAAGAAATTGACGCCCATTCACATCTGGAACCTGCAGCAAAGCAATTTTTGCAATCTGCCGCAGCGCGCTTGGGATGGTCGGCACGTGCCACACACCGCACTCTTAAAGTGGCACGCACGATTGCTGACTTGGCTGGCTCCACAAAGACGCAACTAATGCATGTTGCTGAGGCGATGCAATACCGGCTTAAAAACTAATGCTTCATTAATCGGTGTTTGCACAAATCTCCGTTTTAACGGGTTCTTTTTTATTCAAGCCTTGACCAAATGGACTATTCTCACCAGCTGGTGGTATATCTGGGTCGCTAATATCAGCATTTGCTACTTGTAATAGCAGCTTACTTTCATTTGAAGATTCTGTACCTGCCACATTGGTTTGTGCCACAATATTCAACTTCGCCCACAATGCATATTGTTTGCCATAACTAATACTAAAGGTCGCAAAACCCTTTGCATCGGTTGTAACGCTGGAAGGACTTATAACTACCAAATTTCCCGGTTCCAGTTTTCCGTTGCTATTTCCTTTAAAAGTAGGATCTGGTAATGGATTAGCATCGACATCCTCACCTGGATCCAGAATTCCATTTTGGTTCAAATCCTCGCTAGGACAAGTAGCAATCACCGTCTTTTCCCAAATACTTTTCGTAGAGTTATAGTTCATTGAGCCCTTGTAATATTCCACAGGGATAACCTTGAGGGTTACAGGCTGGTTGACCACAGCACCACCGGATACATCGGTTACATATACCGAGTATTTCTTGGAGTACGAAGTCTCATCTGGCGAAGAAATAGTATTACCAAAAGCCAATGTAATATACAAAGCTTGACCGCTCACCGTCAAATTTGTTTTACCTGAAACACCACTAGCCGTAGCTTTTACAACCACCCCATTGTTTGCTGTTGAATTTTCTCCTGGTATAAACTGCACTTTTGCGCGTCCATTTATGTCGGTCTTTGCTACACCACCAGCGGATAAATATCCATTGCTAAGATCCGTCTCCAGAGTGAAATATACCGTTGCATTAGCCACGGCATTTAAATTGTCATCACGCACAACGGCTTCAATAGTGGTCTGGTTGCTGGTGTTTCCTGCAGAATTTGGTTGTACAGTACTCGGACTTGCCTGTACCACGACGCTGCTAGGTGAAGCTGCTACAAACTGAATTGGCAGACTGACCGAACCCACACCCGATATCTCAGCCTGTACCGTTGCTGGACCTGCTGTTATGGATCCAAGTTCGGCTGTTACCTGCCCATTTTCATCCGTAACAACTTCGCCTTTTACATTCTTTTTGCATGGATCTTTACATTTAATTGATCCACGCGTGACAGTAAATGTAACAGGACGATCCGCTTGTCCAATACCACTTACTAAGTAACGCACCGTTACATCCTTTGTTTCGCCAACAGTCACAAGAGTATTGTTTGCAGGAGATACAACAGTAAAGTCAACATCGCTCACGCTAACGGTATTGGTTGTTACCAAACCCAAACCAGATACTGTTATCGTATCTTCACCGGCATTAGTCGGTGTATAGCTAAAAGATGCATTACCCGCCGAATCGGTTTGCAATTGGGTTGCAGACAACCCGTTAGATAAACTAGATGCAACCGTAAACGTAGCGCCACTAATAGCAGCATTGGCTGCATCCACAGCACGAATGGTATATAAACCCGTTTGGCTACCCTGCTTCAAACTGGAATTGCCTGATAAGGTTACCTTGGTGTCTGTAACTGCTACTGTATTTGTGCCTGAAACAGTACCTGCTGTCACTGTTACCGTGATATCACGTATCGACTTGTTACTACCTGCCGACAACCTGGCCGTTACGACCCCTGAGGCATCCGTAACTGTGGTAACAGCCACCAGGCTACCAGAGGACGTTGCAAATGATACATTCACCCCTTGCAAAGCAACATTAGAGGCGCTTTTAACAACTGAGGTAATCTGCACCTCGGCCCCTGTCGACTGCAACACATTCGAAGATGTAAGCACATCCACACTGGAGGGTGTTGCATTGGTATTGACATCACTCACGGCAATTTTCATAGAACCCGAGGCGGTTCCTGCAATTACTGTTACCGTTAAGTCGCGACTGGATTTATCAGCACCAGCGGACAGCTTAGCTGTAACAGCACCGGAGGCATCCGTAACTGTTGATACAGGTATTAGATTACCTGT
>CALPVM020000098.1 GCA_943327015.2 Akkermansia muciniphila | reverse complement strand
CCTAGCAGGAGCTTTAGATGCAGACTTTTTTGCCGCTTTTCCAGCATTAGTAGGAGCTAATGTTGGTTTAACAATAGGTGCAACTTGCGCAAAAACTGGTTGAATAACAAGCGCTGACACTACAGCAGCAGCAATAATTTTGACAGCAAACATAAATACCCCTGATAAAAAAACAAAAATGAGACTGATTACCTTAATATACCAGAGGATTTGTCAAATGTCATGCCCACCATACAAAATCCCACTAAAAACAACATTTCTTCAGCCATCATGCCGTAACGCTTCTATTGGCGTTAGCAATGATGCCCTGCGTGCCGGGTAGTAACCAAAAAAAACACCCACCAAGGCCGAGAACCCAACAGCCAGCAGCACCGCCCCAACACTTAAACTGACCTGCCACCCGGCAAAATAAGCAATGCCTACCGTTGCCAGCGCCCCCAACATCACCCCCACTGCACCACCTAGTACGCTTAAAGTGACGGCCTCTATTAAAAATTGCACCAAAATATCTTGCCCACGAGCTCCCACAGCCATACGCAAACCAATTTCGCGGGTGCGCTCGGTCACAGTTACCAGCATGATGTTCATGATGCCAATACCACCAATCACCAGACTGATGCCCGCAACCGCTGACAGCAGTAAGGTCATAACGCGGCTGGACTCTTCTTGTGCCTGCAATATCTCAGTGAGGTTACGCACCATAAAAGGCTCATCCACGCCCGGCTGAACTTTAAAGCGTTGACGCAAAAGTTCTTTGATGTTGCTTTCTACCTCGCCCATATCGTAGCCCTCGCGCACTTTGACCGATATCGAGCCCACACGCTTAAGCCGACTGCTAGCCTCCCCACCCCAAATACGGTTACGCAAAGTGCTGAGCGGGATCATAATCACATCATCCTGATCTTGCCCCATGGAGTTTTGCCCTTTAATGCTCAGCACGCCTACTATAGTTATCGGCACTCCGCGTACACGGATTACCTGCTCCATCGGGTCTTGATCCCCAAACAGCTCACGCACCACGGTAGCTCCTACCCAAGCCACTTTGGCGGAGCCTGAGAGTTCTGCCGCATCAAACAAACGTCCGTTAGCCAGCGGCCAGTCGCGTGCTTCCAGATAATCGTTATTCACACCAATAATACTGCTTGCCCAATTGGTATTGCCATGCACCAGCTGGCCGTTGGAGCGTGATGTAGGTGCTGCCACTTGCACTTGGTCAATCTCCTGGGCTATTGCGAGGGCATCTTCCTCAGTCAAACGCTGTCGTGTTTGCGCCCCTAAACGCACTCCCGATTGCGACACTCCGCCCGGCAACACCAGCATGATATTAGAGCCCAAGCCTTGCATTTGCTCCTGCACGCGGTTGGTAGCACCCTGCCCCACTGCCACCATGGTAATGACTGCAGCTACACCAATCATGATGCCCAGCATAGTAAGAGCGCTACGCAATGCATTGGCAGCTAAAGACCGCCACGCACTGCGTAAGGCTGCAGCAAAATTCATAACTCCACCGCCACTTTAGCTCTGCATTTCCAGTCCGACAAAGACATACTTTCGGCATCTTCCAGCACAACACCGTCTTTAAACACGAGTTTGCGCCGCGCCCAGGCTGCAATGTCTGCCTCGTGCGTGACCATTACTACCGTTAAGCCCTGACGGTTCAAGCCGCTAAGCAAATCCATAATGTCGTGGCTCGTTTGCGAATCCAAAGCCCCGGTGGGCTCATCTGCCAATATCAGTTGCGGCTGGTTAACCAATGCTCTGGCAATGGCAACCCGCTGCTGCTGGCCACCCGACAATTCTGCCGGCGTGTGCATGCTGCGCTCTCCCAAACCCACCCGCTGCAGCGCTTGTAGTGCCCGGCTCTTGCGCTGCGCTGCAGCGACTCCTGCATACACCATGGGCAACTCCACATTTTCCAGGGCTGTGGCGCGGGGCAGCAAATTAAACTGCTGAAATACAAACCCTATAAGGCGATTACGAACGGATGCCAGTTTGTCAGAGTCCATACTCTGCACTGCTTCCCCTGCAAGCAAGTAGGTGCCTTGTGTCGGCAAATCCAGACACCCTAAAATATTCATTAGCGTGGATTTACCGGAACCCGATGCACCCATAATGGCCACAAAGTCACCTTCCAGAATATCCAGCGACACACCGCGCAAAGCCTGCACCTGCTGCCCAGCGCCCGCTTTGCGTTGCGCAGCATTACCCATTGAGTATGTTTTGGTTAATTGGTGCGCAGATATCAGCAAGGTAGGGTTTGCTTTCATCGGTTAAAACATAGGGCGTGGGTCGCCTGATGGTGACCGCGCTGCGCCAGTAGATTTATCCTGCCCGTTATTAGACACACCGATAACTACTAACGCGCCGTCCTTAAGCAACTTAGCATCGGGGTTATCCTCACGCAACATCAGCTCGGTACTAGCTCCATCACTGATACCCAATTGCACCCGCACTGTTTGGGGCTTACCTTGTTCATCCAGCATATAAATACGCCCTTGGTCGGGCGAACGTGCAGCCAACGGCGTTGGCACATTTTGGCGACCCTTAGATTTTTCAGCTATTTTTGCACCTTCTAAACCTGCAAGTCGTACACGCAATGCCGCATTGGGAACCTTAAGCACATTCTCGCGTTGGTCGGTAACTACCCGCACGTTGGCTGTCATGCCCGGCATTAAACTACCACGGGCATTGGCAAACCCCACCACGGCCACATAGGTCACCACATTGGCAACGTTGATAGCAGCCTTGCGCACTTGGCGTACTTGCCCTTCAAACGTTTGCCCGGGAAAAGCATCTACGGTGAATGTAGCTTTTTGACCGGTGCGCAGTCGGCCTACATCGCTCTCGTCAATATTGGCTTCTACCTGCATATCCGACAGGTTTTTAGCAATGACAAACAATTCTGGTGCCTGCAAACTGCTGGCCACCGTTTGCCCGCGTTCAATCGTGCGCTTGATAACGATACCATTCACCGGCGAGGTAATGCGGGTACGGGCCAGATCAATGCGTGTCTGCGCCAACGCCGCTTCGCGCTGCGCCACATTAGCCTGGGCCGTTTGGACTTGCGCTTGCGCGACAGACACCTGCGCCTGCACTGCTTTGTGGGCTTGGATATTGGTATTTACTAAAGCTGCAGCTTTGTCTGCCTCGCTCTTTGCAATAAAGTTTTGCGCAACCAGACTGGTCTTGCGCGCATGGTCGCGCCGGGCTTCTTCAAGATCGACCTGCACACGCGACACTTGCGCTTGTGCCGCTAACACATTAGCCTGCGCTGTCATGACGGCTGCACGTGCAGCATCCAGATCGGCTTGGGCAGAGCGCACGCGGTACTCAAAGGTTTCGGGGTCGATCTGCGCCAGCAATTGGCCGGCTTTGACCTCCGAATTAAAGTCCACCAGCACATCACGAATCTGGCCACTCACCTGCGTACCTACAGACACTTGCGCTACCGGCGTCACTGCACCCGTGGCGGCTACGGTGGCTTGCAAATACCCCACTTCCAGCTTGGCTGTGCGGTACGCTAAGCTGGGTGTGCCGTTGCTCCAATAGGCATAAGTACCTGCCAGCACCAGTACAAGCAACGAAGACGCAAAAATGAGATGACTTTTTTTCATAAACCGCATTGAAGAGACACCCGCCTGCCAAAATCTGGCACACTTAAGTGAGCATCTATAAGACCCTGAGGAACCGACCATGACTTTGCGCTACACCACTGTGAGCAACCATCTGCCAGAAAGCAAAATGCGGATGTATCCTACCAAGGTTATCAATATCATTGGTGGGCCGGGCAGCAATAAATCCCTTTTTTCTTCGGCTATTGTGCTGTACCTCAACATGCATCAAAAGTCGGTTGAGACAGTGCCGGATTACGCCAAATCTTTAGTATGGCAGCAAGATTTTGAGGCTCTTAAAAACCAGTATTCGATTGCCCAACGCCAGTTTGAAATGATCAACATCATTGATGGACAGGTGCAGTTTATTGTGACCGAATGCTCGCTACCGCAAGTGCTGTACTACAACGAGCATTACGAAGACAACATTTGCGATGTAGGAAAAACACGCTCAAATATTTTAAAGTGGTACCGCCAACACAACAACGTGAACGTCATGATTGTGCGTGGCGATCGCAAATACGTCCATTCCGGTCGCTTTCAGGACGAAGACGATGCACGCAAAATTGACCACGGACTGCGTGCCACACTGGTACGTGAAGGTATGAAATTTACTGAACTCGCACCCGACATTACCAGCATCAATGCGTTTGCCGCTACGCTTTTAACTTGATTGGTGCGTATTAAGCGCTTAACTATGTCATCGTTTTGACACAGTTTTTCTGCATGCTATGGGTTTCCAAATTACTAAAGAATGAGACCAACATGACAGAAAAAGCCCAGAGCCCCACTGACGTTTTTAACAACGAAGACTCGAATAACAGCAACAATCCAACCTTTGACAATGTGTTGCAAGCACGCCTGAGCCGGCGTAGTGTATTGCTCGGCAGCGCCAGTTCCGCTTTTGCTGGGGTGATGGGCACAATGGGTTTGGCGAGCATTGCATCCCCCGCAATGGCCGCCAAACCAACAACTTCAGGGTTTATTGAAGCGCTTGGCTTCAAACCGGTATCTAAGAGTTTGGCAGACAGCATTGTGGTTCCGGAAGGCTACAACGTGAACATTGTCTATGCCCTAGGTGACCCCCTTAATGCGAAAACCCCAGCATTTAAAAACGATGGCACGGATCAACATTTCGAGCACCGCGCTGGCGATCACCACGATGGCATGGGCTGGTTTGGACTAAGTGCAAGTGGCAAACCAGATACCCATGGCGATAAACGCGGCGTGATTGCCATGAATCACGAAGCCACCACCGACGAAAAACTAACTTCCTTTTTTATCCATACCGATGGCGGCAAAGCCAGCCTGCCCCGGCCGGCTGTTGAATCTGACAAAGAGATGATGATTCATGGCATCTCCGTGGTGGAAGTGCAAAACAAAAGCGGGCAATGGAGCTATTTGCAAAGCTCCAATTACAACCGCCGCATAACACCGATGACCGAAGTCAGCATCCATGGACCTGCACGCGGCAGCGAACATTTAGTAACCAAATTCGACCCTAAGGCTACAAAATCACGCGGCACCATTAATAACTGTGGCGCGGGCAAAACCCCTTGGAATACTTATGTTTCAGGTGAAGAAAACTGGCGTGAGTATTTTTTCAGGGACGCCCAAGACGACGAGCGTCGTGGCAAGAAAGACAAGTCAGTCACCGCCCTGCTGCGCTATGGCCGCAAAGCCGGTGAAGCCAGTCGCCATGGCTGGGAAAGTGCTGGCAACGAAGACCGCTTTGCCCGCTGGAACAACAGTGATTTAGGCAACAGTACCACGGAGGACTACCGCAACGAGATGAATACCTTCGGCTACATTGTGGAAGTAGACCCCTACAACCCGCAATTGTCGCTGCGCAAGCGCACCGCCTTGGGTCGCTTTGCGCACGAAAACTGTTGCTTTGCAACGCCGGTTGCAGGCAAGCCGATTGTTGCCTATATGGGTGATGACTCGCGCAATGAGTACATGTACAAGTTCGTTTCAAAAGCAGTGTGGGATCCTAAAGATGCACACAGCAATAATCGTCTAAACGTGGGTGACAAATACCTCGACCAAGGCACCTTATATGTGGCCAAGTTCAAAGACGACGGCACTGGCGAATGGCTGGAACTTTCCATGAACAATCCAATTGTGGCAGCGAACCCAGATTTTGAATTTACCAACAATGCCGAGGTTATGATTTTTACCCGGCTTGCAGCCGATGCCGTCAATGCCACCAAAATGGACCGGCCAGAGTGGGGCGGCGTCAACCCGCGCAATGGTGAAGTCTACTTTACCTTGACCAACAACAGCCGCCGCACCGTCGATGGAGAGTTTGGCGTCGATGCCGCAAATCCACGCTATTACACAGACATGAAAGGCAAAACCGAAAACAAAGGCAACGTGAATGGTCACATTCTTCGACTGGCCGAAGCCAAACCCACTGACACGGCTTTTAAATGGGACATTTACCTGTTTGGTGCCCAGGCAGATGCAGATGTGAGCAAAGTCAATCTATCCAACCTGACCGATGACAACGATATTTCTTCAGTCGATGGACTGAACTTTAGCAGCAACACTGGTATCTGCTGGATTGAGTCTGATGATGCCGCTTACATAGACCAAACCAATTGCATGATGCTGGCCGCTATTCCTGGCAAAGTCGGCGATGGCAGCAACCAGACATTGCGCTACTCACGTGCTGATGGCAGTGAAAAAATCGTCAATACCCAAGTGGGCAAAGCACCCAACACTACCACCCTGAAACGTTTTTTGGTGGGTCCAAAGGGTTGTGAAATTACCGGTTGGTGCGAAACACCTGACGGCAAAACGATTTTTGTAAATATTCAACATCCTGGTGAAAACACCAAAATGTCTGACGTCAATAATCCTAATAATTTTGAGAGCCAATGGCCTGCCAATGCTGGTTATGGTCCGGGCAAGCGGCCACGTTCTGCCACCATTGCGATCACCAAGGCCGACGGTGGCCGTATTGGTACCTGATAACGGTTTAGACCGGATTAAACCGGCGTGAGCTTGGCCACACTCAGTGCCAACCATTTGGCGCCGTGGCGTGGAAAGTTAATGTGGGCACGGGCATCATCGCCAGTGCCCTCCAGTGCCAGCACAGCGCCCTCGCCAAACTTGTTATGGAACACCTTCTGCCCCACCTTCAAACCATGGGCGGGAGGGTCTTTGCGGGCTACAGGTGACGGGTTGTACGTGCTACCGCCAACCAAACTGGATGGTTGAGATGCGTTAAAAGAACCACTCCAAGATGGCGCAGCATTGAAAGCTGGTTTTTTGGGGGTAAGCCATTTGAGCGATGCTTCGGGCAATTCTTCTAGAAAACGGCTTTTCGGGTTGTAACGGGTTTGGCCGTGCAACATGCGGGTTTGCGAATAACTCAAATACAAGCGTTTGCGCGCACGGGTAATGGCCACATACATCAAACGCCGCTCTTCTTCCAGACCGGCACGCTCGCTGGCGGCGTTTTCGTGCGGAAACAAGCCCTCCTCCAAGCCGGAGATAAACACGCCATCAAACTCCAGGCCCTTGGCCGCATGCACCGTCATTAGCTGAATCGCATCCTGCCCGGCCTGAGCCATGTTATCGCCTGCCTCCAGCGCAGCGTGGGTTAAGAACGCCTGCAATGGTGACAAGGTTTCGCCAGTCTCTGGCTCCACCACTTGCAAATCTGGCGCGTCGTTATTCTGGCTAAAGCCCTCCTGCGCCACAAAACTTTCAGCTGCATTGACCAACTCCTGCAAGTTCTCAATCCGCTCGGCACCCTCGCGCTCCAAGCGGTAGTGCTCCACCAAACCACTATGCTCCAACATCAACAACACAATTTCGCGCAACGGCATATCGGTTGATTGTTCACGCAGCACGTCAATTTTGGCCACAAACCCGCCAATCATTGCACCGGCACGGCCCCCTAGCGCACTGACCGCATGGTGCAAGGAGCAGCCGCTGGCACGGGCCAAATCCTGCAACTGCTCAATGCTGCGCGCACCAATGCCACGCGCAGGAAAATTAACCACCCGCATAAAACTGGTATCGTCGTTCGGGTTTTCCAGCAAGCGCAAATAGGCTAGTGCATGTTTGATTTCGGCACGTTCAAAAAAGCGCAAGCCACCATACACCCGGTACGGCATGCCTGCGTTAAACAATGCACTCTCAATCACCCGACTTTGCGCGTTAGAACGGTACAGCACCGCAATTTCTTTACGCTCCATACCGTCACGCACCAATTGGCGCATTTCATCCACCATCCACTGTGCTTCGGCAAAGTCGCTAGGCGCTTCAAAGATACGGACTGGCTCACCCGGGCCCTGTGTGGTG
>CALPVM020000097.1 GCA_943327015.2 Akkermansia muciniphila | reverse complement strand
TTAAACTTGACCATTTGGGCGCTGAGACCATCATGAAGCGTCTGCCCTCGGTGTTCGAGATTGGCCACAACTTTGCCAACGTAGACATTACCAAAGAGCCGATTCCTGTAGTGCCGACCATCCATTACCAAATGGGCGGCATTCCTACCAACATCAATGGCCAGGTTGTTGACCAACAAGGTGACAACCACAACCAGGTGGTGAACGGCCTTTACGCTGTGGGCGAATGTTCTTGCGTCAGCGTACACGGTGCCAACCGCTTGGGTACCAATTCACTGCTCGACTTGTTGGTGTTTGGTCGTGCTGCCGGCAACCATGTTGTACAGTTTCACCAAAAGAACAAAGAGCACAAACCCCTGCCGGCCGATGCAGCAGAGCGCACTCTGGCGCGTCTATCGCGTTTGGATAACGCCAATAACGGCGAATACGCGCAAGACGTTGCCAACGACCTGCGCGCCACCATGCAGCAACATGCAGGTGTATTCCGCACGCAAAAGAGCATGGACGAAGGTGTTATCAAAGTGGCAGCGCTGCGCGACCGTGTAAACGCGATCAATCTGAAAGACAAATCTAAGGTATTTAACACCGCACGCATTGAGGCGCTGGAAGTAGAAAACCTTATTGAAGCCGCGCAAGCCACCATGGTTTCTGCCGCTGCCCGCCATGAAAGCCGAGGCGCCCACACCGTCAACGACTACGGCGACAGCGCTGAACACCCCAACGGCCGTAACGACAAAGAGTGGCACAAGCACACTCTGTGGTATAGCGAAGGCAACCGTCTGAGCTACAAGCCCGTGCAAATGAAACCCCTCACCGTGGATTCGGTGCCCCTCAAAGTTCGTACTTTCTGATCAGGAATAGGCTCACCATGACAAAACGCAAATTTTCCATCTACCGTTACGATCCAGACAAGGACGCCAAGCCCTACATGCAAAACATCGAGGTAGAACTTGATGGTAGCGAACGCATGCTGCTGGATGCGCTGATGAAGCTCAAGGCCGTAGACCCCACCATTTCGTTCCGCCGCTCATGCCGCGAAGGCGTATGCGGGTCTGATGCCATGAACATCAACGGTAAAAACGGCCTGGCCTGCCTGACCAATATGCGTACGCTCGAAGGCACCATTGTGCTCAAGCCACTGCCGGGTCTGCCTGTGATTCGCGACATGATCGTGGACATGACGCAGTTTTTCAAGCAGTACAACTCCATCAAGCCGTACTTGATTAACGACACCGTACCGCCCGAAAAAGAACGCTTGCAAAGCCCGGAAGAGCGCGAAGAACTTAACGGCTTGTACGAGTGCATTTTGTGCGCCAGCTGCTCTACCAGCTGCCCCAGCTTCTGGTGGAACCCTGACAAGTTTGTCGGCCCTGCCGGTTTGCTGCAAGCCTACCGCTTTATTGCTGACAGCCGTGACCAGGCTACGGGTGAGCGTTTGGACAATCTGGAAGATCCTTACCGCCTGTTCCGCTGCCACACCATCATGAATTGTGTAGATGTTTGCCCGAAAGGCTTAAACCCTACTAAAGCTATTGGTAAAATTAAAGAGATGATGGTTTTGCGTGCAGTTTAACTGCAGCAAAGTCACTACCCATGCATGAAGACTGCATTGATGAACGGGCTTTGAGCAAACTGCGTTGGCGCTGCCGGCGTGGTCTGCTTGAAAACGACCTGATCATCGAACGCTTTTTTCAGCGTCATAGCCACGCATTAACCGTCAGACACGCCAACGCACTTGGCGAACTGATGGATTTGAGTGACAACGACCTGTTGGATCTACACCTGGCGCGTAAAGTGCTAGCAGATATCAATGGACAATTAGACCGCACTGATGTGCACGAAGTGTTAAACATGTTGAGACAACCGCTCTGAAAGGCAACCCATGAAACTCGCAGACAATAAAGCAACCCTGTCGTTCAGCAACGGCAGCCCCAGTGTTGAACTACCCGTATACCAAGGCAATGTGGGCCCGGACGTGGTAGATATTCGTAAACTTTATGCTCAGACTGGCATGTTTACCTACGACCCTGGCTTTTTGTCTACAGCGGCATGCCAATCAGCTATCACTTACATTGATGGCGACAAGGGCGAATTGCTTTACCGTGGCTACCCCATCGAGCAATTAGCCACCCAATGCGATTACTTAGATACATGCCATCTGTTGCTGTACGGAAACCTGCCTAACGCCGAAGCCAAGGCCAAGTTCACTAAAACAGTGACTTACCACACCATGGTGAACGAGCAGATGCAGTTCTTCCTGCGTGGTTTCCGCCGCGACGCCCACCCCATGGCCATCATGACCGGTTTGGTGGGGGCTATGTCTGCCTTCTACCACGATAGCACCGACATCAATAACCCTGAGCACCGCGAAATCTCGGCTATTCGCCTAATTGCCAAAATGCCAACACTGGTTGCCATGGCTTACAAATACAGCGCCGGCCAACCTTACGTTTACCCCCGTAACGACCTGAGCTACGCAGGTAACTTTTTGCACATGATGTTTGCCACACCATGCGAAGAATACAAAGTCAACCCTGTGATTGAGCGTGCACTGGATCGCATCTTTATTTTGCACGCCGACCACGAGCAAAATGCATCTACCTCAACTGTGCGTTTGTGCGGTTCCTCCGGCACAAACCCCTTTGCTGCCATTGCAGCCGGTGTAGCATGCTTGTGGGGCCCTGCCCACGGTGGTGCTAACGAAGCTTGCCTGACCATGCTGGAAGACATCCAACGCATGGGTGGTATCAGCAAAGTTGGCGAGTTCATGAACCAGGTTAAAGACAAGAGCTCCAACGTTAAGCTGATGGGTTTTGGTCACCGTGTGTACAAAAACTACGACCCACGCGCCAAACTTATGCAAGAAACCTGCAAAGAAGTGCTTACCGCTTTGGGCCTGGAAAACGACCCATTGTTCAAACTGGCCATGTCGCTCGAAAAGATCGCTCTCGAAGACGATTACTTTGTACAGCGCAAGCTCTACCCCAACGTAGACTTCTACTCCGGCATCGTGCAGCGCGCGATCGGTATCCCTGTGAGCCTGTTTACTGCCATTTTTGCTTTGGCACGTACCGTAGGCTGGATTGCGCAACTGAACGAAATGATTGGTGACCCCGAGTACAAAATCGGCCGTCCACGTCAGTTGTTTACCGGTTCTGTTAAGCGCGACGTGCCACCAGTGGGCGCGCGTTAATCGATTGCATTGCCTTTGCCAAAAGCCCCGCTCTGCGGGGCTTTTTTTATCAGCCCAAAGTATTGCAACTGTAGAGTTTTGGTTTGTTACATAATCGTTTCTCAATCTATGTATTTGAGTCATTGGACTATGGGTTACACAGAGCAAATACAACGTAAGTTACAAAACCTTCCAGAAGAAAAACTGGCAGAAGTACTTGAATTTGTGGAATTTTTATCATTCAAAGTTTGATACAAAGCTCAGCAATCCCTAACAAAATCAAACCTTACACGGACAAACCCCGACCCATACTTGGCTTAAATTTTGCGTATTGTGAATATGATTGAAGCTTTACGCATTGTTGTTATTACAGCTGATTTGTCTATCAACGACCCCGAAGACACGCACGCCATTGCAAAGGTTGAACGATCGCGCAGTCTGCGTATCGGTTTGCTGGAGGGTGGATTCAATTTGGTGGCCTCGCTCCCTGCCGACGTTTTTTTAACTGAACGGCTAGCACAACTACAACCCGATATGATTATTCTAGATGCTGAAAGCGATGCCCGTGATGCCTTGGAACATGTAGTGCTGGCTACGCGCGACGCACGCCGACCAATTGTGATGTTTACCAACGACAATGACACCAACCATGCCAGAGCTGCCGTTGCAGCAGGAGTGTCGGCCTATATTGTTGCAGGACTTTCGGCAGAGCGCATCAACCCCATATTGAATGTTGCCATGGCGCGCTTCCAACACGAACAAGCGTTACGTCAGGAGCTAGATCAGGCACGCACGGAGTTAAACGAACTCACAACCGCCATGAAAGAGCGCAAGGTTATTGACAAAGCCAAGTCTTTGCTCATGGCGCGCCAGCAACTAACCGAGGAAGTAGCCTACGCCAGACTGCGTAAAACAGCGATGGACAAAAACTTAAAAATTGCAGAAGTTGCCCAACGCATGCTGGATGTGGCAGATCTACTGGGCTAAAGCACCATCTTTCGCACTATTTTGGTGCAAAAAGCCAAATACAGTGCATTTCAAACACCGTTTACTTGGCACAACTTATGCTTAGTTAATGGTATACCCTTAGCGGGTAGAAAACATGATCCAACGGCGGGTCAGGTTTTCAAAAAGGACAAAGGCGTCCCCATTGCACGTTTCGCTATTTGGCGTTTGCGATGCAATGTGGACGCCTTTTTATTTTAATTTTTTACTTGAGGTATCGCCATGACTGACCTTCTTAAAACCAATGTAAGCCGTCGCTCCATTTTACAAACCGCCGCAGTTGGCGCTATTGGCATCACTCCAGCTCTGCGCGCAGCGGTTTACGCTGCCGGCTCGGATGCGCCAGAAAAAACCGAAGTCAAAATTGGTTTTATACCACTGACTGACTGTGCCAGTGTAGTGATGGCCTCGGTGCTGGGGTTCGATCAAAAATACGGTGTCAAGATTATTCCCAGCAAAGAAGCAAGTTGGGCGGGGGTACGTGACAAGCTCATTAACGGCGAGCTCGATATGTCGCATGTACTGTACGGCCTGATCTATGGCGTACATCTTGGGCTGGGCAGTACCAAAAAAGACATGGCAATTTTGATGAACCTGAACCACAATGGTCAGGCCATTACGCTAGCCAAGTCGCTGGCCGATAAAGGGGCGGTTGATGGCCCTTCACTGGCCAAATTGATGGCCAAAGAAAAACGCGAGTACACGTTTGCCGGAACCTTCCCCACCGGCACCCACGCCATGTGGATGCATTATTGGCTTGCAGCGGCAGGCATTAACCCGATTAGCGAGGCTAAGCTGATTACCGTACCACCACCGCAAATGGTAGCCAATATGCGCGTGGGCAATATGGATGGTTTTTGCGTAGGAGAACCCTGGAACCTCCGCGCCATTATGGATGGCATTGGCATTACCGCCAACACCACCCAGGACATCTGGAAAGACCATCCGGAAAAGGTACTGGGCACTACTGCGGAATTTGTCAATAAATACCCGAACACCACGCGTGCAGTGATGATGGCGATTCTGGAAGCCAGCCGCTGGATTGATGCAAACCAGCAAAACAAAATCAAAATGGCTGAAACCGTGGCACAAAAGTCTTATATCAACACCAGTGTAGATGCCATTAACCAGCGCATTTTGGGCAGCTACCAAAATGGTTTAGGCAAGACCTGGGAGGACCCCAACCACATGAAGTTCTTTAACGATGGTTATGTCAACTTCCCATTCCTGAGCGACGGCATGTGGTTCCTGACCCAACACAAGCGCTGGGGCTTGCTGAAAGACCACCCCGATTATTTGGCTGTAGCCAAACAGATCAATCAGGTTGACATGTACAAGCAAGTGGCCTCGGCACTAAAAGTATCAGTCCCCAAAGACGTGATGCGCAGCGTCAAGATGATAGACGGCGTGGTTTGGGACGGCAAAGACCCGAAAAAGTACGCCGACGGCTTCAAGATCAAAGCGTAATCACAGACCTAGTAAGGAGCACCCATGGCAAGTTCAGAAACACACGGTTCCAGCAATACAAGTTCATTGGACTGGGGAGATATGGCATTGCGCATCCTCCCGCCCCTGTTTGGCTTGGGTTTGCTCATTGGCATTTGGGCTTTGGTAAGTATTGGCACGGCTACCAGCATACCCAGTCCGTTAGAGACTTGGAAGCAGGCAGTACAGATCTTTAGTGATCCGTTCTACCGCAACGGCCCGAACGATCAGGGGGTGGGCTGGAATGTGCTGATGTCACTGGAGCGTGTAGCCTTAGGCTTTGGGCTTGCGGCAGCGGTAGGTATTCCAGCGGGTTTCATGATCGGGCGGTTTGAATTTTTAAGCCGCATGTTCAACCCGCTCATTAGCCTGCTGCGCCCGGTGTCGCCCTTGGCATGGCTGCCCATTGGTTTACTGGTGTTTAAGGGTGCCAACCCAGCCGCGATCTGGACAATTTTTATCTGCTCCATCTGGCCGATGATTATTAACACCGCCGTTGGTGTGCAACGGGTGCCGCAAGACTATATGAACGTAGCACGGGTGCTCAATTTGAGCGAATGGAAGATTGTGACCAAAATTCTGTTCCCCTCGGTGCTGCCCTACATGCTTACTGGCGTACGACTTGCAGTGGGCACAGCGTGGCTGGTGATTGTGGCCGCAGAAATGTTAACCGGTGGCGTGGGCATTGGCTTTTGGGTGTGGGACGAATGGAATAACCTGAATGTGAAGAACATCATCATCGCCATTTTTGTGATTGGCATTGTCGGGCTGGTTCTGGAAATGCTGCTCATCAAAATTGCAACCGCATTTACATACGAAGAGGTGAAAGCATGAGTGCCAAGTTCATTGAAATTCAAGGTGTGGAGCAAACCTTTAAAACCAAAAAGGGGACGTTTCCTGCACTGCGTGACATCAACCTGTGCGTAGCACGCGGTGAGTTTGTAGCATTGATCGGGCACTCGGGTTGCGGCAAGTCTACGCTGCTCAACCTGATTGCCGGCCTAACCACTCCCACGGCGGGCACGCTACTGTGCGCTAACCGCGAGATTGCAGGGCCGGGGCCAGAGCGTGCGGTGGTGTTCCAAAACCACTCGCTGCTACCGTGGCTAACCTGCTATGAAAATGTGTACCTTGGCGTGGAGCGGGTGTTTGGCAAAGCATCCAAAAGCACCGGTGCTGCGTCAGAAACCAAAGCGCAACTCAAAGACCGCACTGACGCCGCACTGGCCTTGGTCGGCTTGACCGCTGCCGCGCAAAAACGCCCCGGAGAAATATCGGGCGGTATGAAGCAGCGCGTAGGTATTGCGCGTGCCTTGGCCATGGAGCCCAAAGTGTTGCTGATGGATGAACCTTTTGGCGCACTCGATGCCCTGACCCGCGCCAAGCTGCAAGACGAACTTTTAGACATTGTGCAACGCACCCACAGCACGGTGGTGATGGTGACGCACGACGTCGACGAAGCGGTGCTGCTGGCCGACAAAATTGTGATGATGACCAATGGCCCCGCCGCCACCATTGGTGAGGTGTTGTTGGTGGATTTACCGCGACCACGCAACCGTGTAGAACTGGCCGACAACTCCCAATATCTGCACTACCGCAAAGCGGTGATTGACTTTTTGTACACCCGCCAAGCCCACGTAGAAAAGGTAGCCTAACCATGCCCACCACAGCCAAACAAAAACTGGTGATGGTGGGCAACGGCATGGCCGGTGTACGCACCATTGAAGAACTGCTAAAAATTGCACCAGACTTGTACGACATTACCATTTTTGGTGCTGAGCCGCACCCCAATTACAACCGCATTTTGCTGAGCCCGGTGCTGGCAGGTGAGCAGACTTTGGATGAAATTGTGCTCAACCCCTGGCAGTGGTACAGCGACAACCACATTACCCTGCATGCCGGTAAAAAGGTGGTGGGCGTGGATCGCATTAAACGGGTGGTACGTGCGGACGATGGCACCGAAGCACCATACGACCGCCTGCTATTGTGCACAGGTTCTAACCCATTTATTTTGCCGCTGCCAGGCAAAGACCTGCAAGGCGTGATTGCCTACCGTGACATTGCCGACACCAACGCCATGATTGAAGCTGCCAAAGAATACAAGCACGCTGTGGTGATTGGTGGCGGATTATTGGGATTGGAAGCCGCCAATGGTTTGATGCTGCGCGGCATGGATGTAACCGTGGTGCATGTGATGCCTACACTCATGGAGCGCCAGCTGGATAGTGTGGCAGGCGGACTGTTGCAAAAGTCGCTTGAGGCGCGTGGACTCAAGTTCAAAATAGGTGCGCAAACCCAAGAACTGTTAGGCAATGAACAGG
>CALPVM020000096.1 GCA_943327015.2 Akkermansia muciniphila | reverse complement strand
TGCTATGCGCCCAGAGCCGGGTTTGCGCATTACGGTTATTTGTACCGACATCGATACCCCTTACTCGGGCATGCTTCCCGGCTATATTGCGGGACATTACAGTTTTGACGAAGTGCATATTGACTTGGGGCGTTTGTGTGCGTTTGCGGGTGCAAGGCTCTACCACGATGCTGTAGTTGGCATTGACAGAAGCAGCCAAAAAGTCATTTGCCGTGATCGTCCCGCTGTATCGTACGACTTGCTGTCTATTAACATCGGTTCAACACCACAGGTTCAGCAGGTAAGTGGCGCAGAGTCGCATACCGTTCCAGTAAAGCCCATTGCACAATTTAACCAACGTTGGTTGGCTTTGCTAAACAAGGTTCAGCATTTGCCACAAAATGCTGCACCTATGACCATTGCCGTAGTGGGCGGAGGTGCGGGTGGTGTAGAGCTGGTGTTGTCCATGCAATACCGGCTGCATAACGAGCTTATGCAACGAGGGCGCAACCCACAAAGCTTGCATTTCATATTACTAACTGCTGGCAACAACATTTTGCCGACACATAACAAACGGGTGTGTGAGCACTTTGCCCGTGTGCTGCTTGAGCGTAATGTGCAAGTGCACATCCATGCCGAAGTGGTGCGGGTGAATGAAGGCAGTTTGTACACTAGGGATGGGCGCACTTTTGGCGCTGATGACACGATGTGGGTTACGCAAGCTGGTGGCCCGGCTTGGTTGCAAGCTACGGGGCTGGCGCTGGATGCACAGGGTTGCATAAGGGTTAATGCACAACTTCAAAGCCTGACTGACCCCTTGGTATTTGCAGCCGGTGACATTGCCGCATGGGCGGAACGCCCACTAGAAAAAGCCGGTGTATTTGCTGTGCGCATGGGCAAACCTTTGGCGCACAATTTACGTTTGAGCCTGCAAGGTAAACAATTGCTGGCTTACCGTCCGCAACGACACTGGTTAGCGCTAATTTCAACCGGCAACCGCTATGCTGTGGCATCGCGTGGGTCAATGTACTTTAGTGGTGCGTGGGTCTGGCGCTGGAAAGACCATATTGACCGTGCATTTATGCGCCGCTTTAGCGAATTTGCACCCATGCATTTGCCGCAGTCAACTCCAAAGGTACATTTGGCTTTGACCTCGGATGAATCGCTGCAAGCCATATCTGCTATTGCCATGCGTTGCGGTGGTTGTGGTGCCAAAGTGGGGGCTAGTGTGTTGTCGCGGGCATTGGCTAAGCTAAAACCATTGCAAACACCGGATGTGTTGATTGGTTTACATTCCCCTGACGATGCAGCCATCGTGCGTGTGCCCCAAGGCATGGCTATGGTGCACACGGTAGACTTTTTTCGGGCTTTTATAGACGACCCGTACCTTTTTGGCAAAGTGGCTGCAAACCATGCATTGGGTGATATTTTTGCTATGGGAGCAGCCCCACAAAGTGCTACAGCTGTGGTTACTGTGCCGCCGGGCTTGGAAAGCAAGGTGGAAGACCAGCTCGCCCAGATGATGGGTGGTGCGATCGAGGTGCTTAACGCTGCCGGTTGCGCCTTGGTGGGGGGGCATACGGGCGAGGGGGCTGAGCTTGCTTTGGGCTTTGCCATCAATGGCTTGATTGACGAAAACATGCAGGGTGTCATGCGTAAAGGGGGCATGCAGCCGGGGGATGTACTGATATTAACTAAACCGATTGGCACTGGCACATTGTTTGCGGCACACGCAAGGCATTCGGCCAAAGGGCGCTGGATCGATGCGGCGCTGCAATCCATGCTGCAATCTAACAAAACAGGAGCGCATATTTTGCGAGCACATAGTGCGACTGCCTGTACCGATCTAACCGGTTTTGGCTTACTTGGCCATTTGGTTGAAATGACACGGCCCTCGGGCGTGGATGCGGAACTACAGTTAGCGCAGCTACCTTTGCTAGATGGAGCCGTGGAGAGCACCAAGGCGGGTATTTTGAGTTCTTTGCAAGCGGCTAATGTACGCTTGCGTCGTGCGATACGTAATGCAGATGCGTTTGTGACTGACCCGCGCTACCCTTTGTTATTTGACCCTCAAACTGCAGGCGGGTTGCTGGCCAGCGTACCAGCTAACAGAGCGTTAGCTTGCATAGCGGCATTGCAGGCTGAGGGCTATCGGCATGCTGCCATTATTGGCCGCGTGATAGCCCAAGGCCATGCATTGGAGCCGGTTGTGCTCAACAGCTGACTTTCGAGCCTGCCGTTAAGCCCGCACTACCGCTAGCCCCTCCCAATCTGTTGTATAGCCGGGTGTGCGCCGCTCCTGCTTCATGCCCCAGGCGCGCACATCATTGCTCTGCCCACTACTGGCCAGCGACACCGTACCCCTGCCAAAGCGGTGATTAATAGCGTCTAGCGTCTCCATCAAACGGTCTGCTTTTACATTTGCAACATCAACATCTGAATCTTCAAGAATCAATTCCTGCTGCACATAGCTGGCTGGTGCAATATCCAACAACATGACCCCGGCTTTGGCATAGCGATAACCGGGGCGGTAAATGGCATTGAGTCCAGCAAGTGCCGCCTGCGTAATCGAGCGAGTATCGCTGCAAGGTCTTCGCAGTGGTACTACGGTTGAGCGTGAGTACTGCGTATCTTGTACGCGAAACGGACTGGTACGGATAAAGGTAAGTACTTGCGCTGCATTGCCGTTTTGAATGCGCAGCTTTTGCGCGGCACGGCTGGCAAATTCTGTTATGGCTTGCTGCAATACCGAATGCTCGAGCACCGCTTGCCCAAAACTGCGGGTGCAAGCTATTTGCAGCTTGGCCGGTGCTTGGTGTTCTAGGCTAATGCAGGAAGTACCTTGCAGTTCACGCACCGTGCGTTCCAGCACCACCGACCAACGTCGCTTCACGGTTGCGGGGTCTAAACGTGCCAAGTCAAGAGCAGTGTGAACTCCTGCATCATTGAGCTGGGCACCAATACGCCTACCCACCCCCCAGATGTCGCCCACCTGGGTAGCGGCTAACAAAGCATCTAATGCGGATGCAGGCAAATGAATCAAATTACACACTTGTGCAAACGCAGCGGGGTAGCTTCCGGGCTTACGCTCAGCGGTTTTTGCAATGTGGTTTGCCAGCTTTGCCAGTGTTTTGGTTGCACCCATGCCAATACCGCAAGGAATACCAATCCATTTCAAAATACGTTGCCGGATAATGCAACCCCGCCGAGTCAGGTCGCCCACAATGCCAGACAAGTCTACAAAACTTTCATCAATGCTGTAGATTTCTTGCCGGTGTCCTAAGGGAGCAGCCAGGCTCATCATACGATCGCTCATGTCACCATAAAGTGCAAAGTTGGCCGACAAAGCCACCAAGCCATGCGATTCTTCAAAGTGCCTTATTTGAAACCAGGGGGCACCCATTTTGATGCCCAGAGCTTTGGCTTCATTGCTGCGGGCAATAGCGCAACCATCGTTATTGGACAGAACCACCACAGGGCGACCAATAAGACTGGGACGAAAAACCCGCTCACAGCTTACATAAAAATTATTACCGTCTACTAGGGCGAACATGGCTTACTTGAATTGCATGTCAAACCGCAAACTGTTTGATGGATGCCACCACCACACCCCAGATTTCTACCGTTTGGCTATCAGTAGGTATGATGTCAGGATACGTCACATTAGCCGCTTTGAGCTTGATACGCCCAGCGCGTTGCCACAGTGTTTTACAAACAAACTCACCGTCCAGCATGGCAATAACGACATGGCCGGAGCGCGGAGTAATGGCTCGGTCTACCAGCACCACATCGTTGTCAAAAATGCCAGCTTCTTTCATGCTCTCCCCGCGCACACGCAGCAAAAAGGTAGCTTGGGGGTGTTTGATGAGTTGCGCCATTAAGTCCACGCGCTGAACCGCATGGTCTTCTGCTGGAGAAGGAAAGCCTGCGGCAACCCGTGCAGGCAGTACGTTGATGAGGTGTTGCGCCTTTGATATTGGCACAGGTTGGGTATGGATGGAGATGAGCTTGTTCATTATGCTGTATTTATGTACAGTATAATGAGTTTTAAGCCAATTGCAAAGGGGCGTGTTTTTTTAGTACTGCCTAAACCTTTTTACTGTTATTCCCAACTTTGGGCAGAGGTGGCGTGGAAAGGCGGTAAAAAATTGGCCGGGAGCACAAAGTCGAAATTGTCAGCTTAAGGAGTCCGAAAGAGTGAGACAACTTTAGACAAGAAAAAACCCGCTGATCTATACAAATCAACGGGTTACATGATGTTTTAGGGGTGTTTTGATACAACTTGAGACAAGCTGAAACACCTAAAAAAGAGCTACTGGTGCCCGGAACCGGAATCGAACCGGTACGCCCGCTATTAACGAAAGCGGCGGATTTTAAGTCCGCTGTGTCTACCTATTTCACCATCCGGGCACACGCTAAATCAAACCGTAATTGTACCAGCACATAACGTCATGATTTCCCAATTTCTTGAAATGAACCATTCGATCAAAAAATGTGTAATTTTTTCATTCCAGACAGTTTGAATCAGTAAAATCAACTTCGGACACACTTTTCTCAATCACCAAAAAACACCTATGTCTCTTAATAACGTTACTCCTGGCTCCAAAGTACCTGATGCATTTAATGTTGTCATCGAAATTCCGATGAATGCAGACCCTGTAAAGTATGAGGTAGATAAGGCCTCCGGCGCCATTTTTGTGGATCGTTTCATGAGCACAGCCATGCACTATCCTACCAACTACGGTTATGTGCCACAAACCATTTCCGGTGATGGTGACCCGGTAGATGTGTTGGTAATCACACCTTTTCCATTGTTTCCAGGTGTAGTGGTGCCATGCCGTGCCATTGGCATATTAAAAATGCAAGACGAGGCGGGCGAAGACGGCAAAGTGCTTGCTGTGCCCACTGACAAAATTTTGTCTATTTACAAGCATTTGCAAAAACCTGAAGATTTAAACGAGTTGCAACTTAAAACCATTGCACACTTTTTTGAACATTACAAAGACCTTGAAGCAGGCAAATGGGTCAAGGTGTTGGGTTGGGAGGGGCCGGAATCTGCCCGTAAAGAAATCTTGGATGGCATCGAAAACTATAAAAAACAAAAGGCGTAAAGCGAGTTGTTTTTAGTTCTCAGATCCTCATTCAACGGTGAGGATCTGGGTACAGTAGTTTTTGAACAAACCCGTTGCGGTTAAACTTTTTCCATTGACCCAGCGGTTGAGCCAGCCTATCTGCTACAGCCCACCAAACTAACGGGCTTAAAGGTAGTCCTAAATGGCTTGCCAAAACTTCAACGTTCTCGGTGTTTGGGTTGTTCTTACAAGGTTCTTGCACACTTGAGCGCCACGAAACAATGCCATCCGTTCTTGAAAAAATAGAGGTCGTAGGCATGGGCGGTGCTGAGGGTAAATCGTATTCTTCCATGTCGGTATGCACCGACCTCTCGCTTGTGATTTCATACACTCTATAAGCGTTCGTACTGCTGCGTGTGCCCGCAAACGGGCTGCCCATGGTGATTACACCACGCACATGATCAGGCAAATCTTTGGCAATTTCGCGCGCCATGATTCCGCCCAAACTCCAGCCAATCAGGCTAACTTTTTCGCCATAGGCCTCACATTCTTCCATTACGTGTTGTTTGGCACGTTCCAAAACACCTGCGCGCATGCCAAAGTTGTAGCTTTGGTTCCACCCCGACATTTTGTAGCCTAAATTTTGCAGATAACCCCGCATCGGCAGAGTGGATGCATCGCTAGTAGAAAGACCCGGCAGCACCATTACAGGGTGACCATCTCCAACTGGAGCAGACATCAATGCCGGCCAACTGGGTAAAACACTGCAAAATTCAAATGCAGCACGCACCTCCAATGCCAGCAGTAGCGGACTTGGGGGCGTATCTTTGTAGGTTTGTACTTCTTCGAACTTTTTATTTGCCATGTGCTGGTGTGAGTCAATGACCTGCATTCGGTTACTCTAAGTGGACACAAGGTAAACGATAACGCGTTTTTTACACTTTTTGTATTTTTTGGCTGTTAATTAGGGATTTGTATCTTAAATGAGCGAATCTAAAGAGTGTGCTCTTGAAACCTGTAAGGTCATCAGTTTAAAGATTAATTCAATATAAATGATTAATTTATATTGAATTTACAACATATAATGTCTAAAATTCCGCGTGCAGTTCTTATGGTGTCTTTATCAGCAACCAGCGTTTGTCCAGCCGCACTGGAACCATATGCGCGCATAGTGCTATTTCCTTATAGCCCAGCAAGACGCATAGTTTTTCTGTCTATTTTTTAATTATTGCAAGTTAAAGCATGCAGTCAATATATTTTATTGACAATTGTATAAAATCAAGTATTTAAATTACCTTCTTTGTTAGATACGAATGTCCGCAAAATCAAAAACTGAACAATTACAAAGACCCGTGCGTTTAACTATGGTAGCTCTAGCTTGCGTTTTGGCTGCAGGTTGTGCCAGTATTCAGCCGGATGCGTTGACAACGTCTGACCTGCAGCCTTTGACAAGTGCAGACACCGCAGCGATTCGTGAAGGGGTGGAACCCATTGTGGAACCCTTGACCCTTGAGGAGGCGCTTGCAAGAGCGCTGAAATACAATTTGGATCGCCGCACCAAGCTCATGGAAGAAGCTTTGGCATTAGGCCAAGTAGACATCGCAAAGATGGATATGCTGCCTAAAGTTTTAGCTCAAGCTGGGTATTCCTGGCGTAACAATGATCGCATTAGCAACAGCCTTGACCCAAGCACCCAAACTCCTGTTACCAACAGGTTTATTTCATCTGACCGGCAACACACCACCAGTGAACTAGGATTAACTTGGAGCCTTCTGGATGTTGGCTTAGGGTACTACGGAGCACAGCAGCAGACCAATCGTTTTTTAATCGCGTCTGAAAGACGCCGCAAAGCTATGCATTTGCTCATGCAGGATGTGCGCACAGCCTATTGGCGTGCGGCATCGGCCCAATTGTTGCGCGATGAAGTTGCCCAAACAATCGATTTGGCCCAGGATGCCTTGGCTGACGCCAGGAGAGCAGAGGCTGAGCGTATTCGTAGTCCGCTGGAATCTTTGCGCTATCAGCGTCAGCTCATGGAAAACCTCCGGTTATTAGAGTCAATCAGCCAAGAGATGTCTTCTGCCCAAATTGACCTTGCTTCCTTGATTAATGCACCGGTAGGACCTGTTATTCCCCTTGCCGAGCGGGATCTAATCAACATCGACGACCAAGTCATGAAAGTCGCTGTGGGTTGCATGGAGGAGGTTGCACTATCCCAAAATCCTGATTTGCGCGAACAGCACTACAACACCCGCATCGCACGTGATGAAACCCGAAGAACCTTGGCGCGGTTATTCCCTAACATTACTTTCAACTACGGAATCAAGTACGACTCAGACAGCTATCTGGTTAACAGAAATTGGAACGAAGCGGGCCTGCAGGTGTCTTTCAATTTGATGAACTTGTTTACCGGGGCTACCCAAATCAAAATGGCAGAGGCTGGTGTTGCTCTGTCAGACCAGCGTCGTGTAGCAGCCCAGTTGGCGGTTATTACGCAGGTACACTTGGCACGTTTACAGTTGGTGAATGCACGCAACCAGTACGAACACGCAGATGCCATTTACGCCACTGACCGTAAAATTTCTGAAGTAACACGCAACCGCCAAAATGCGCTTTCTCAAAGCCAGCTTGACCTGGTCAGCAACAACACGGCTGCTATTTTGAGTTTGCTTCGTAAGTACCAAGCACTCTCACAAGTGCAGGTATCTGAGAACCGGCTTACAGCCGCTCTAGGCTTAGAGCCGGAAATCGGTAGCACCGATGAACTCGCTCTGAACGATTTAGCGCTGCAGTTGCAAAGTTATAAAGCCCCTTGGGTCACCATGCTCGAAAAAACGGATTGTCGCGTTGAGCTGCCTGCCAAGGTTGTTAAAAAGCCTCAATTGCCAGCCAAAAAAGCTCTGGCAGGGGTAGATCCCCAGCCTACAGTACCTGAGGTAGCAGCCACCACTCCAGTGGTGCCAAAAGTAGCAACGCCTGAACCTGCAGTAGCGCTACAAAAGCCAGAATTGCC
>CALPVM020000095.1 GCA_943327015.2 Akkermansia muciniphila | reverse complement strand
AGGTGCACCCTCGGTTGCGGGATGGCGGGTGAGCTTGAGTGCCTGCACGGCCCCTCCGGGCAGTTTAAGAGATTCTATTGAGCCCACTACAAACGTCCAATGCTCCGATGATTTTGAGCCTACCGCCTGAAACGCCAAGCGGTCTCCGGCTTTGTAACGTTCTGGGTTGCCAGCTAACAATGCGCTGAGCTGCAAGAAAATACTAAGATGATCCTGTGCATCGTCCTCAAGTTGCGTACGTGTTCCGTCAGCCGTAAAGGTAACCTGTTTTTGACTGTGGTCTAACTGCGCTACCACTTCGGTGCGCGCTTTGTCGGCAAAACGCAGTGGTTCTAAGCCACGGGCGCCGATTTGTCCTGAGCTGGTTTGGGTGCGCGAACCAAGTAAAAAGTGGTTTATTTCGAGTTGAGCATCGTAGTTGCTGCCATTGTGCTGCCAGCTGAGTTGCCCGTTGGCAAAATACGAAAAGCCCTTGATTTCACCTTTAATGTCGTACTTCAAAATAGCCGGTGCAGGTACTGCATAACGCGTGGGCTCCGTAGTTGGCTCGGGAGCGTCGGCTGCGGGTTGATTTGTCACTGGTATTGCATCGCTCATTTTATTGGTTCGAGACTGCTCCATTGGAACATCATTGGCTGGCAGATTATCTGTTGTTGGGTCGATGGTGGGGTTGGCGTCAACAGATGCAGCGCTGGCTGTGCTTACCGTCTTGGTCATTACGGTTGGTCTAGGAGCAGGCTTTTTGCGCGCAGTAACGGGTGCTGTTTGGAGCGGGGCCAGAGGTGGTATTTGGGCTGGCGGTGGTGCTAACTCGATGGTGCGGGTGTTAAATATAGTGTCAGAAAAAGCGCTTGGTACTGCTGTGGGTTTGGCCTGTTCGCTAGTTAGGCTGTGCAACACAAAGGCATGCGCAGCCAGTACGATTGCAACAATGCAGCGGAATATCCAGTTATGCGGGGGAGCTGGGTTGGGCATTGTGATGGAAGGTGTTTTGTTGGATCAAGTGTAAGGCAGACGAGGGGTCATTCCATCTGTTAACTTTTTGTAGTCCGAGCGGTGCAAAACCAGCAATTCTGTGACGCAGTCTGCCAACGCACTGGCGGTACGCGGGTCACCCGAGAGCAGTGCGAGTTCGCCAAAGCATCCCCCAGCCCCTACGTTTGCAATGGTTGTACCATCACGCTCAATGCGTACGAGGCCACGCTTTACCAAATAAAGGCAATCACCAGCAGTGCCCTGTTCAATGATTGTTTCATCCACGTTTACCACTTGGGGTGTTAGCACATCGGCCAGTTCATCAAGCCGTTCATCAGGGATATTTGCCAGCACAGTTAACCGCCGCAATCGGTCTTGCCGTACAAACTGTTGGCGCTCCATGCGTTCACGGTCTTCCCGTGTGCCTGATAACCGCTCCCGTAACTCAGCATGCTCCAACAACACATCGCGGGAAAGCTCAAGGATAGTTGCATTAACTGCTGCAATCACACTTGCCGAACGCGGTTGCCCGGATAGCACCGCGCCTTCACCCAACAATGCCCCCTCACGCAACTCTGCCAGTTCTACGCCGTTACGCTCAACCCTTAGCACACCGCTGACAATGAGCAATAGCGAATCTCCGGTTGTACCCTGCTCCAACACAATGGTTCCTGCCTGAACACTACGGCGTATGGCCGACTTACCCAATTGTTCAATACCAGAAATACCTTGAAACAAGGGAATGCGGGATAGCAGATGGGTCGCTAATGCTTGAGAACTTCTAGAGCGCTGCCGCTCCTCGTCTACGCGCTGAATCTGCGCCTGCATCTGCGGATGCTTTTGAAGCAGAAAATGGAAATTTTCGCGTGAGACAGTTAAAAACGTTGCATCTTCTAATATCTCTGCGGTGGCGTTGCGCGCATTTTCAGACAACAAAGCGCCTTCGCCAAAGAATGTACCCGGATGAAGTTCCGCCAGCGTCTGACCTTGAAAACTCAGCCGCACACGTCCGCTTTGAATATAGTAAAACGTATTGCCAACATCGCCCTCGCTAAACAACTTTAGGCCCAGTGCATGCTGCTCTTGTACCATGGTGTGTGTCAGGTCTTCAAAAAAAGCATCGCTCGCACCCGCAAACAAATCGACACCTTTTAACCTTTGCATCTGAACTGCATTGCGAATTTGGGAAGTACGGCGCTGATCTGCTGCTTTACCAAATAGGATGTTTTGGATGGACTCAGTTTCAGCATGGCGGGTTTTAACAACCACGTAGTAAATAAACGACCACACCGGCCGAAAATTCTTAAAGAACTCTTCAGGGGTCAAGCGGCCATCACCGGTTGAGTCTGCAAGCCTCAGCCAATGTTCTACGTCGCTTGCAGGCAAGCCCCACTCCAGCAACAGCAGCTCGAGTTCGAATGGAGAAATATACCCATCGCCATTGAGGTCTATGCGTTTAAACACCAACGCAGACCGCTCCCAATCGGTCTGTGGCTGTTCTGCTTCTGCAAATTGGTAGGCTTTATCGCGCACTTTTCCCAACGACCATATGGTGCTGCGAAACAACGCAAAATCAATGTGCTCTGTTTTTACTTTGCCAGTAATGAGTTCTCTGATAAGCGATTCTGGAACGTGCCACGATGCCAACACGCGTTGCAAGTCTTTGACTGAAAGTAAGCCATCGCCATCGGTATCGAGGGATTTGAAATACAACTCGGCTGTCTGGGTGTCCTCTTTGGCGTTTTCGTCGCGCCAAAGGGCGAGCACTTCATCATTGACCGCCACATCGCGAGGGCGTTCGCGCACAAAGTCTTGTATGGCCTCTGCAGAGCGCTCCAACAGCAACCAGCGGTACAGTACGTAATGCACCAACACCGCCAAACCGACCATAAAAATGGTCATCGGGCCCAAAATCAAGGGCAAGGTAGTGAGACCCGCAGCAACCACCGCAACCGAGTATTTGGCATCGCCAAAGATGCCGGTCAGCATAAATGTAAAGTAGTAAACACGCACCCAAACATACACATTAAAAACCAGAAATGTAGATGCCAGCCAGAACATCGAATCCGGAAAACGCAGGAGCTGAATGGCGCAGAACAGATGGATTGCAATGCATGCCAGATAAGCCGGCCGCATGATGGCGCGCGAACCAAAAACGATGGTGGTTTGCTGAAAAGCGCTTGGAATATGAAAAAAAATGGCCGTGCATGCGGTCACAATTGCAAGCTCCGGGCTGCGGGTAATCATGGCAGCAATGCCTAGAAACAACTCTGCTGTGCCCGAAAAAATGTGCACCCGCAACACAAATTTTCTGAAAGGCAGCATCAAAAACTTGGGGTGTGCCGGCGATGTCCAATGGTAAAACATGACCCCCACATTGGCCAATGTTGACAGAACCACCAACACCCAGGTAGCGGTTGGCAGTGGTGCATCGGATGTGGAAATGTACGGCAACAGAAACGGCACCACGCTTAACAAGGTGCCGATAACAATAACCGCATGACGCCACTCGGTTTGACCCATGTTTATAGAGTTGGATGAGGAGTTAACGTTAGACATGGTTGTGGCTATGGATGGGAAACTACATTTTTATTTTAATCTGCGGGTTAAATTTTTCAGTGCAACTGACCAATAATGCGAGAAATATCGTTTTATGCATAGGGTTTGAAATGAGCAACATGGTGATTGACAAAAACAAACCGGTCTTAGTGACTGGCGCAACCGGCTACGTGGCAGGTTGGATTGTTAAGCGGCTGCTGGAAGAAGGCATTACGGTGCATGCGGCGGTGCGCAACCCGGATGATCACAGCAAAATTAAACATCTAGAACAATTGGCGGCAAACCTTCCGGGCACGTTGCGTTTTTTTAAAGCAGACTTGCTGCAAGAAAACTCTTTTGAGGCGGCCATGGCAGGTTGCGACATTGTGTTCCATACAGCATCCCCTTTTACGCTGGATGTAAAAGACCCGGAAAAAGAGCTGGTAGAACCGGCTAAATTAGGCACGCGCAATGTTTTAAATACGGCAAACAAGGTAAGTAGCGTTAAGCGTGTTGTTTTAACCAGTAGCTGTGCCGCCATTTATGGTGATAACGCAGATTGCGAAAACATACCCGGTGGCGTGTTTACAGAAAAAGACTGGAACACCACCTCAACCGTGCAGACCAAAGCGTATTCTTATTCAAAAACCGTGGCAGAAAAAGAAGCATGGGACATTAGCAACAAGCAATCCAACTGGAGGCTGGTCGTAGTGAACCCCAGCTTGGTCTTAGGGCCCGGCATCAACCCACAAGCCACATCAGAGAGCTTCAAAATCTTTCAGCAAATGGGTAATGGCAAAATGAAAACTGGCGTTCCCCACCTTGGCATGGGTGTGGTGGATGTGCGCGATTTGGCAGAAGCGCATTTCAGGGCCGCTTACCTGCCAGACGCCAGTGGCAGACACATCGTTTCAGGACACAACACATCATTCCCGCAAATTGCTGCATCGTTGTTGCCCAAGTTTTCTGCCTACCCCATTCCTCGGCGCACCATCCCCAAAGCGTTGGTTTGGCTATTTGCGCCCTTGGTGGACAAAACCATTACCCGCACTTTTGTGTCGCGCAACATGGGGTGGGACTGGCATGCCGACAACAGCAAGAGCATTCAAGCACTAGGCATAACTTACCGCCCCTTAGAGGCTTCAACACAAGATATGTTTCAACAAATGATAGATAGCGGAGCTTTTTTGCCGAAGTCTTAATTTTGCTCTGCGAGATGTATGTTGTATTGGTTCAGCGCTTGGAATTTCTAGAGCATCGATTTTTAAATCGAGGCTCGCTATGACATCCAGTTTCATTAAACAACTACTCACGCTGGCAGCCGCCTTCGGCCTGCCGTTTACCACCCAAGCTGCCGAAGTGCATGTAGCAGTAGCGGCAAACTTTGCAGCCCCCATGAAAATAATCGCGCAGGATTTTGAAAAGGAAACCGGTCATAAGGTTGGTTTGTCTTTTGGTGCGACCGGGCAGGTGTATGCCCAAATTAAAAATGGCGCACCCTTTGCCATCCTGCTGGCTGCTGACGATAAAACCCCTGCCAAAATTGAACAAGAAGGACTAGGTGTTGCAGGAACGCGTTTTACCTACGCGACCGGAAGGCTGGTGCTATGGAGCAAAAAACCCGGCTTGGTAGATGCCAAAGGCGACATTCTCAAGTCGGGCCAGTTCGATAAACTTGCAATTGCCAATCCGAAGCTCGCTCCCTATGGAGCCGCAGCAATTGAGGTACTTGAGACAATGGGGCTCAGGTCTGCCATTGCGCCCAAGATAGTTGAAGGCTCCAATATTGGGCAAACCTTTCAATTTGTGGCCAGCGAAAATGCCGGTATCGGCTTTGTTGCGTTGTCACAGGTTTTTGGAGGCGGCAAAATCAAAGAAGGCTCGGGTTGGATGGTGCCGTCAAATTGGCACAAACCCATTCAGCAAGATGCTATTGTGCTCAATCCGGGCAAGGGAAATCCTGCTGTACAGGCACTGATGCAATATCTGCGTGGAGATAAGTCCAGGGCGGTGATGCTTTCGTTTGGATATACACTGTAATTTACGGGGATACATGGTATGACCACCGATGCTTGGCTAGCCATTGGCCTGACAATTCAACTGGCCACACTCACCACGGTTATTTTGTTGGTGCTTGCAACGCCGCTGGCCTGGTGGTTGTCGCAAACCCACTCTAAGTGGCGTGCGTCGATTGGCGCCCTTGTTACCTTGCCGCTGGTGCTACCGCCCACCGTGCTCGGCTTTTATATTCTGGTGCTGCTGGGGCCCCATGGCTGGATTGGCATGTTGACGCAATCGTTGGGCATAGGTTTGCTGTCTTTTTCGTTCACGGGCTTGGTGATTGGCTCTGTTATTTTTTCTTTGCCCTTTGCGGTTCTGCCGATTCAGTATGCGTTTGAGGCCTTCGGCCAACGACCTCTGGAAGTTGCTGCCACATTGCGCGCAAAACCTTTAGACGTTTTTTTTAGTGTAGCTTTGCCTTTGGCCAAACCCGGGCTGTTGACTGCGGTTGTGCTGAGCTTTGCACATACCGTGGGGGAGTTTGGCGTGGTGCTTATGATTGGGGGCAACATACCAGGTAAGACGCGGGTGGTCTCTACCCAGATTTTTGGCCATGTGGAGGCAATGGAATACGCCCAGGCACACTGGCTTGCGGCTGGCATGGTGGTGTTTTCTTTTGCAGTATTAATGGCCTTAACCCTGTTAAAGACGCGCACCGATCGGGTTTTGCCATGAGTGCTGCGCCTATTCATCTGCACTTGCGTCTTGCCAGAAAAGATTTTCAGCTTGACGTTGATGTGTTGTTGCCTGCCTCAGGGGGTACGGTGCTGTTCGGGCCCTCTGGCTCGGGTAAGACCACGATGTTGCGGTGCGTGGCCGGTTTGGAAAACGCCCAAGGTCGGGTTGCTATAGGCCAAGATATCTGGCAAGACAGCGACCAACGGCACTGGGTGCCAACCTGTGCACGCGATTTGGGGTATGTGTTTCAAGAAGCCAGCCTTTTTGAGCATCTTAATGTGCGCGCTAACTTGCATTTTGGAGTGAACCGCGTAAAAAAGCCGGGCGCAAAAGACGCCTTAGATGCTGCCATTACGCTATTGGGTATTGGGCACTTGTTGGAGCGTGCTACGCAAAGCCTGTCGGGTGGCGAGCGTCAGCGTGTGGCGATTGCCCGAGCTATTGCAACCCAGCCTAAGCTGTTGCTGCTGGATGAGCCCTTAGCGGCGCTGGATATGGCGCGCCGCCAAGAGATTTTGCCGTGGCTGGAGCGCATGCACCAAGCACTAGGCATTCCTGTGCTGTATGTTACCCACACCATGGAAGAGCTTGCCCGGCTGGCCGACCATGTGGTGTTGCTGGAGCGTGGCAGTGTAAAAGTGCAAGGCCCGGTGTCTCAGGTATTAGCCAATCCGGTGTTTGCTTCGGCTGTGGGTGGTGAAGCCGGTGCGGTGCTGGTGGGTACGATTACAGAGCACGACCCGGTCTACCATCTGACCTGTGTAGATGTGAATGGCAGTTTTCTGTGGGTGCGCCAGCGCGACTTGGCTGTCGGGAGCCGTGTGCGGGTGCATATTCATGCCAATGATGTGAGCCTTGCCATCAGCGAGCCCAACAACAGCTCTATTCAAAATGTGATACGCGGCGTGATAGATACAATTCACGACGATACGCACCCTGCCAGCTGCCTCATCAACATTCGCCATCACGACCAAACGATATTGGCGCGCATTACGCACAAAGCACGCGCCAGTTTGTGCCTTGCCATTGGAACGCCGGTGTGGATGCAAATCAAGTCGGTTGCACTGACAGAGCAGGGTTAATAAGTGCACCCATAGATGCGTAAGCCTTATTAGTTTACAGTGCTGCAAAGTTGGATGTGTTTGACGTGCAGGCCGCATGGTGGCCATAGGCATTAATTTAATTTACTAAGAAGGATAGAGCAATGAACAACTGGATCAAAACAAGTGCTGTATTGTGTGTGGCGGGCTTTTCTTTGGCAGCAATGGCGCAAACCGTAGAGGTGAGCAACGCTTGGGCACGCGCCACGGTGCAGGGACAAAAAGCCACCGGAGCTTTTATGACCCTTAAGTCTAAAGATGGTGCACGCCTTGTGTCTGCGTCTTCGCCAGCAGCGGGTATGGCCGAAGTGCACGAAATGAAAATGAACAACAACGTTATGATGATGCGCGCGGTAGAAGGTGGCTTGGATTTGCCTGCAGGCAAAGCGGTAGAGCTCAAGCCCGGTGGCTACCACGTGATGCTGTTGGACTTGAAACTTGCGCTGCAAAAAGATACGACTGTGCCCATTACTCTGGTGTTTAAAGACGCCAAAGGCAAGGAAAGCAAGACCGAGCTCAAAGTGCCGGTGTCTAATATGCCACCCGCTGGCGTGCCTGTTCCAACTGGCCACCATGGCAGCCACGGCGATAAAGGCATGCACCACGGTAAGTGAGGCTGAGAGTCAAAAGCGAAGCCTATGGATCTGCTTACAATCCCGTGCCCAGCTATAGAAGGCTGATTTAATTCGGCGATAATATTGACCAATGACAAACCTGCAATCACTTCGTCAAGCAACGCACTTCGTGCGCTGGGTACTTGCGTGGTT
>CALPVM020000094.1 GCA_943327015.2 Akkermansia muciniphila | reverse complement strand
TTTGACGTTAATGGTAATGTTGCCGCTGGCTTTTATATCGGGCACCGCGCCCACAAACTCTACGTTGCCGGCAATTTCCATGGCGTTGGCGGCCAAGGCAATCGGGGTAAACGGTTCGGGCTGGTCGTCGTTGGCTTCTTGCAGCGGGGTGGCATCGCCAAAATTCACGCTGCCGCGCACCACCATTTTGCCCACGGTTTTAATATCTACTTTCGGGCTGCTGGCACCTTGCACCGTTTCTACCGCTACCGGTAAATCGGCGCGCAGGGAGTAAGTGTAAAAATCCTTCAAACCCGTGACCGTGGTTTTCTTGGTAGTAATGGTCTTTTTGCGCAGCCAGCCACCACCGGTGGTGGTGGGGCCATCAATCGTTATCTCTTGGTTTTGGAAATCGCTATCAAAGCGGTCGAGCGCTTTCTTGGCGATCCAGGTTTGGCCGTTGGCCAACTTCCAGGGGCTTTTATCGGTAGCCACATTTTTGTACACCCACTTAGAAGGATTACCCGGATTGGCCAACTGTGAGGCCGTATCCAGAATACGGCTACCACCAGTCAAGGTTTCCAGATACTGCCACTTGCTGGTGTCTGAAAAATCAGTCAATGGGAAATTCTGCTTGCCGGTTTCACCCACATAAAGGTAGAGCTTGTTGTTGCTTACATCCCTGATCTGGGTTTTGTCTTTGGTGACATCGACCGCCGCATTGCGTTTTTGCTCGTACTTAACCAACAAATAATCCGCACTGGTGAGTTGCACCGCCAACTCCGACTCTTTAAGCGGCGCACCATCCGTGTAACGGGTGCTGCTAAAGTTGGCCTTGGAGTCTGGCACCAGACCATCCCAATCAAAGCCGAGCAGGTTAAAGCTTTCTTTCTTAAAGATTTCCAGCGTCGTACTGGTTTTGGCCTGGCCTTCGGTCCAGACATAGTATCGTCCGGCCTCGGGTTGGTAATACTGGGTTATGGATGCTGCGGCCTGCACTGCATCGCCCACGTTGGCATAGCTAATGCTGCTGACCGTGCCCTTGCCATCTGCGGGTTTGAGCGTGCCCTTGCGCAACTGGCGTGTAACATTACCGTCTTTGTAGGTAAACGTTTCTTGCCGTAATGTTGCTGTATCGGTAATGCTTATCACACCTACGCGATTTTCGGACACATCAATTTCGTCCAGCTCCAGTGCAAAGTTGGTGCGGTTGTCAATTTTGACCGAGGCATAGCCACTGGCAGCGCGCAAGCGACCATTACCGGTGCTCACAATCGTGCCTGTCAGGTTGATGGTACCGCCCTGTGGCTTGATCGGGTTGAGCGATATTTTCTTGGCAGCAAAATCAAATGCTCCCGTCACGGAAGCCAAGCCCGCAGCGCCAAAGGTCAGGCCTTTTTGGATATTACCCTTGGCATCGGTAAAGCTCACCGACTCGGTCGGGTTAAAGCTCTCGTCAATGGTGAGTTCAATATTGTCCACACCGCTTTGCACTAACCCGTCAATATTCAGGTAGCGTGCATTGATGTTGATCGCACCCATGGCAAAAATAGTCGAGGGCTTAACCGGGTTGGAAATATTATTGAGCAGCGTCTGCAAACGGCTGTCACTCTTACTCAGGCTCAGCGACTTGGTACTGCCTGCGCTGTTGTACACCTGCTGGCCAAAAACCGTATTGAAGTTCAGGTACTGGCGTGGATCGGGCCCGGCATGGAACCAGTCTTTGCTGTTCAGGTTAAAGTCGCCTACTGCCGCGAGTTCAATCGAGCCGGCGCGCAGTTCGCCGGTCACGTTCACGCTACCGCTTAAGTTGCTCAGCTTGACTTTACCGTCATCATTGACCACGCGTCCCACAATGCTGATGTCTTGCGGAGCTTTAGGCAGGTTCATATCCTTGAGCGTGGTGTACCACGACGACGGATAAGCCTCCTGCATGATGCTGATGACACTCTCGCCACCACCACTGGGGTCACTCAATGCCTTGGCATTGAAGTAAGTAGCACCGGGGGACATCACTACCCGCTGGTTGTTAACTATCTCGGTAGCACCCGATTTGCTAACGCCTACATCGTTAATCTCCATCCCGAACGGTGTTTTGTTCACGATGGTAATGTTTGCCTCGCCATGCGCCACCATGCGCTTTTGCAACACTGCGCTTTCAACAGCTGACTTCCAGGCGTTGTCGGCCTTGATCGAGATCAAACCGGCTGAAGCCTGAATCGACGGCAGCTTGAGGTACAGTACATCAAAACTCTCACGCGCACTCACCGCAGTGGTGCCGTTGGCACTGGTCACGGTATCGGCAAGACCTAGTTTTTGCAGTTGTGCATCCACCTGGGTCAATAACGCTTGATAACGTGCAATCGCTTCTGAATTACCGGCGTGGCTTTCCATCCAACCCACAATTTTGGCGCGGTCTTCCATCAACTGGTTGGCAACGTTGGCGTACACCAAAGTTGGCAAGGCCATTTCTTTGGGCTTGACGACATAAAAATCGTCACTCAAAGCCATGGCAAATTTTTGCCCCTTGTCGCTGGCAGTGACTTCCAGCTCAGCCCAACCGTCTTCTTCTGCGTAGGTCGCTGTTATGGGGTTGTAGCTGGTAGCTGCATCGGTACGCTGGTACCAACGGCCACCGGCAGTACGCACCGTGTCGCCCTGCTGCACCGACAACGTGGTTTCTGAACCGGTGAGTTGGTGCGTAGGCTTGATTTCCTGCCAGCGCTTGGTGTTGGTGTAGTCTTCTTTTTCCAGCACCAGGTTTTCTTCCACGCTGGCATCGCCAGGGGGCGCAAAACGGTAAGCTTTACCACTCACGCCCTTGTCATAAGATGTACCCACCAATTCCACAATGGAGCCTGAAGCGACCGACAACGCCACCTCCTCCAGGTCGAGTGCCGCATAGTGGTAGGCTTGGGTTTCATCCAGGCCGAGTGCCAGTTTTTCAGCGGCAGTTAAATCGGTACCCACCTTGGACGCACTAAGCTTGGTTTCGTTGTTCACCTCATACGGCAACAGTTGCACCATCGTGCGGTAATTGATACCCGCCTCAATTTGCGCAGCATTGTCTACGCGCACGCGGTTATTGCTTTCAACATTGGTCACACGAATCGATGGTAGCGGCACAGGAACCGGCACCAATATCGGAAGAGTGATCAGTGCCATACCGGCACCCACAGCGCGTTTATCGCCACCCACACCCGGTTCGGCCAACAATGCAACACTGCCCACCGAGCGCACCTTGGTTGCACCATTCAGGTCAATGCTGTTGTTTTCTACTACCTTGGAGGTAGCCACCGGAATCCCCAAACCGAGCGCAATCAGCGTCAAGTCGGCTTGCGCTGTAGTTGTAATGCTGTTGGCAGAGCGTGCTGCGTCTTGCCCCGCATAGAGCTTCACTTCGTTACCCAGCAGGTCTGCGCCATTGAGTGCAATGCTGTTGTCACTGGTTAAGCGTGAATTAGCGTTGGCACCAGCTCCACCAACAAAAGATACGGACAACACATTAGATCCCGCAACCATGGTTGCATCGGTGCGGGTGGATAACGCCAGATCACCACTCAAGTTACGCAATTTGGCAGCACCTACCGTAATGCCGGAGCGTAGGAATGCATCTTGGTCGGCCACAGCCAACGACAGTGCCAAACCACCCACTGCATCGATCCGCACCTTGTCGGTGGCAGAAGCCTTGGTGTAGGTATCAATGCTAAAACGCCCGGTCTGGCCGCTGGCAGCCGTCACCGTCATTTCGGTACCGTCGCCAATTTCCACCTGCGAGCCAAAGCGCTTGTCTTCCAGCCCGATATCGGTAATGGTGCCAAGGCCGGTCAAGCTAGCAATACCGGCAGAGCCGGAGCGCAACGATTCTTCAGTAGCGGTGTAGCGATTTTTGTCGGCCTGGTTGTCGGCACGGATGGTAATGTTACCGGCTGTAATCTTGTTGCTTTTACCAATCTTTACATCCGATGTACCGGTCAGCGTGGTGCTCATGCCGGCACCGCTGCCTGCCAAGGCGCCAATGGCCAGATTTTTGGCCACTGCATCAAAGTTCTGGTTGCGGGTGGACCATAAATCGAGTGAGCCCACCGCAATCTCGCCCCGGTCGCCCAAACCCACGCGGGTGGTAGCCTGTATCGTGAGTTCGGAATGCGAACCGGCAATACCGGCAAACACGCCGCCGCTAGAAGCGCTGGAGCGTTGGTAAATATCGTCCTGCGCAGTCGCACGGATTCTTAATACAGAAGCCAGTACCCGGACATCATCACCCAGTTCGGCCACGACCGCACCATTATCAGTTGCCTTGACCGAAGATGCCCCTACTGAGGCGCCAGAACTCACGCTCAGTGCAGCGCTGCTGGCATTGGCCTTTTGGTTGGCTATTGCCAACACTTCGACCTTGCCGGTATCCAGTGGAGCTAATACATCAGCCGTGCGAATAGTCGACAGTACTTTGGGTTTAAGCGTGTTAACCGCATCGGTTCCGGCGGCTGCAGCAGCAATCATGCCGAAGCTGAACGAGGCCGCCAGCACGTCGGCATTGGCATCGGCACTGCCCTCAGCCTGCACAGTGAGCGTTTTGCCTACAGTAATGCGGGTTTTTCCGGTTTCGGGGTTACCAGCCACTGCTGTGGTACCGGTGCGGTCAATCACAGCAGCAGTGGTGGTTGCAATGGTGTTGTATGCGTTAGCCCCACCGCCGGAGAATGACGCTCCGGTACCGGCTGTAATCGCCACCGACACAGCAGTGGACGTGGTAGAAATTTTGGCCAGGTCGTAGGCCTTAACGCTGATGTCGCCGTCGGACTCCAGTACTGCACGGTCTACCGTAGCGGTAACGGTACTCTCCAGCACGTTTTCTGCCAACGACACGCCAATGGCCATGGACGCACCGGCTGCCGCAAAAGTGGCAGATACCGACACCGCGGTCACCACGGTTTCGATGGTGGATTTATCCACCGCGTTCACCACAATATTGCCGTCTACATCAATCCCGGTGCCGGTCGTATTTTGAATGTAAGCACGGGTTTCAGAACCCATCAAGTTGGTGGTAGAAGCACCAGCGCCACTGAGCGACGCCGCTGACGCGCCACCGGCAATCGCAACAGAGCCGGAAACCACTTTAGACATGATGGTTTGGGAGGTATCTGCCATGACGGTCAAGTCGAGGGTCTGCGTAGCATCGTCCAGAGCTCGGATAGCAGAACGGTCTACCGACACAATAATCCGGTTGGCCGAGGCGGTGGTACGCTGCTTCCATTTTTTGGTATCAGCGTAGTCTTGTTTGAGTATCAGCTCATCAAGCTTACCGTCTTTATCCTTGTCTACGGCCTTGATCGTGTCAGTACCAATGTATTCGTACACTTCGTTGGCGCGCGCGCCCGATGCTGCGCTCAGGCGAATCAGATCGCCTTTTTTAATTTGCGTGGGCTTGCTGTCACCCGATGTATAGGTTACTGCGCCATCAAACTGCAATGGGTCGTAACCAATGTAGTTACGTGCCAACGCCAAACCAATGGACGCACCTACCCCAACCCCACCACCCACGCCAACACCCAACGAGGCGGAAATAATCAGCGCTTCAATGCGATTGGTGGCCAATGCTTTGACTGTTACCGCCGAGGCTGCTACCAACTGACTGTCGTCAACCTGCGCCAGCGTGTCGCCCAAAATCATGTTCATGGCGGAGGCACCGGCACCACTCACGCCCACACCCGCTGCACCACTAAAACCAGCCGCCATCGAGGCGGCCCAGGCCTTGACCTTGATGCTGGCGTTAGACGTAGCCAACACATCCACTTTGCCTTTGGCTTCCAGATCAGCGCCGTGCAGATTGGCCAGCACCACCGTATCTATAACGTTACGCGCCAGCGACACACCAATCGATACCGCTACGCCCGCTGTGCCACCGAATGATGCTGCCAGCGATGCAGCACCCGCATGGGCATTGATACGCGAATCATCATCTGCCAGAATGCTGGCGTTACGCACCTCAATGCGGTTGGGGCGGCTGCCTACCACCGTGCTAACGGTTTCTACCCCAGCCTGTATGCGCATACCAATTTGGTTTTGCGCCCAAACGCCGGAACCACTGGCCGCAACACCGACCGAGCCGCCACCGGCCAATGCGGCAGAGCCTGCAATCACTACCGCTTTAATGGTTTGTTCCGCGTGAGCACGCAGCTTCAAATCCGCGGCGGTAGCAATATCGGTATCAATCACCAATGCTCGGGTGGTGGCAATGGCGTTTTCGCCCACCGCACCAAAGCCTTCTTGCCCGATCAGGTTACGCGCAACCGAAATACCAATGGACGCACCTACCCCCACAGAACTACCCGCCGCTATGGCCGCAGAGGCCGCCACAACGGTACTGGAAATAGCCGACACGTTGTCGGCCTGCACCGTAACATCACCTTTTGCGACAACGTTGCTGTTGCGCATGATGGCGTCGGTAGAACCCATCACCGAGTTGATAGCCACGGCACCGGCACCCGATACCGCAACCCCTGCGCCACCCAGGCCCACACCTACCGCAACCGATGCGGCCACCGAGGTAGCACTGATGCTGTTGCGTGTAGCTACCGCCTTGCCGCCATCGGTACGTGCCAGCGTCCAAGCGTTGCCGGAACCGTCGCGCACCATCCAGCGCTGACCGTCCTCGATCACCGTAATATCCAGCACTGGCTTCAAAACTTCCCAGTTAGCCTTGTCGGTGTAGTTCACCTTGTTCAAGTCCAGCTTCTGGTAGTTTTTGCCAATGTAGCGGTAAGTCATGCCAGCCACACCACCAGCGGTGTGCTTATCTGCCACCCGCACCGTGAGACCTTTTTCCATCTCGCGTTCAGTGGCTTTTATTTCTTGCCAACGGGCTGTATTGCCATAGTTCTCTTTGGCAAGTTCTAGCTTTTCAGACTTTTTGGCAATATATTTGAATACCTTGCCCTCGTAAGTGCCACTGGCCACACCTACCTTGTCGCCTTTTTTAATTTCTACCGAATCTTTGGCCGTGCTCAGGTAGTTCCACTCTTGACTGCTGTTACTGATGTATTTGGCGTACGGACGCAGGGTATCGATCTTGGCCACCGGCATGCCCAGCGCGGCAAATCCATCCGAAATAAGTTCCTGGCTCTTTTTATCGGTAAAGTCAGTGGCCAATTGCCATACGGCCGTGTTGGCAAAGTTTTCTTTCCAGAGTTCTATTTTTTTCTCGAAAGAGTAGGCTTCCCACACCGTGGTGTCTTCAAAATTCTGGTCACGCAGATCCAGGCTGGCCGAGCCGCCCTTGCCTTCCAGCCCCTTAAACTTATACACCTTGCCCACCAGGTCGGAGTTCTGGAAATTGCTTTCCACCCGCACCAACTGGCCTTCGTTAACGGTAGGTTTTGTATCCAGCGTTGTAAAGTCTACCTTGCCTCCAATGTAGCGGTACACCTTGCCCACTTGCCCGCCATAGGTGTGCAGCGCATCCACCCGCACGGTATAACCGGACAGCACTTTTTGCGCATCGGTATCTATCTCTTGCCATGCGGCATCAGACGTATAGTTTTGCGTAGACAGGTCACGCTCCAGCCCGCTGGAGCCTTGGTACTCGTATATACGCCCGGTCGATGCCCGCACATAGTCGCCATTACTTAAGGTGGTTTTACCATCGGTTTGCAGGTAGTCCCAGTACTGGTCTTCATCGCTGGTGAAGCTGGTTTTGGCGCCGGCATTGGCAGCAGAATCCAACATATCGGCCGTAATGCCTTTGGCTTCGATCTGGCTCCAGTTGAGCTCCAGCAGCTTCTTGCCACCCGACTGCGCCGACACATTGACGCCACCCACACGGGTTTGCACATCGGCGTTACCCAGCGAGGCCACCACGTCGCCATCGATACTGTTAAAGGCCAGCGACAACCCCAAAGATACCGCTACCGCGTTTTGCCCGCCCAGCGAGGCCGCAATCGACGCTGCACCAGCACGGGCGTCAATCGAGCCTTGGTTATCGGCGGCTAGCTCGATGCCAGCAGCAATAATTTTGCTGCGTGTGCTGCCAACCGCGCCGTCAATGGTAGCCTCCAGGCTGGAGTTGATGCGGTTTTCGGCATACACCCCTGCGCCACTGGCTGCAATCGCGTTTTGCCCGGCGGCGGCAACCCCTACTGACGTGGTATTTACACGTGCTTTG
>CALPVM020000093.1 GCA_943327015.2 Akkermansia muciniphila | reverse complement strand
TTTTATTGCAGGTGTCACTGCGCCTGCCGGCAAACGGATGGGACACGCTGGTGCTCTCATCTCCGGTGGTGCCGACACTGCCGATGCCAAACTGGCCGTTATGGAAGAATGTGGCTTCAAGGTCACACGTAACCCTTCCGAAATGGGCAAATTACTTAAATCACTGATTTAAGTATTATTCGAAGCAATCCTTCGCCCACCGGTGGTGGGCGAACACACATGAGCCTGCCGTGGAAGAATTTCTGACCGGACAATTCTGGTTTGCTGTTGGGCAAATCATCATGATTGATATTTTGCTCGGCGGCGATAACGCTGTTGTTATCGCACTTGCCTGCCGTCAATTACCACCTGCATTGCGTACCAAGGGCATTTTGTGGGGTACCGCAGGCGCCATTATCTTGCGCGTTGTGCTTATCGCTTTTGCATTAACGCTGCTGCAGGTGCCTTTTCTCAAGCTGGTAGGTGCGGCACTTTTACTCTGGATCGGCGTCAAATTACTGGCTCCGCAAGATGAAGACAGCCACTCCAGCATTCAGGGTAGTGACAAACTTTGGGCCGCAGTCAAAACAGTCATTGTGGCCGATCTTGTCATGAGCATAGACAACGTCATTGCCATTGCCGGTGCGGCTACCAGTGCCGGTGGCCAGCACCAATTGCCCCTGGTAGTATTCGGACTGCTGGTAAGCATTCCCATCATCATTTGGGGTAGCCAACTGGTGCTAAAACTCATGGACAGGTTTCCTTGGATTATCGTGATGGGCGGCATGCTGCTGGGTTGGATCGCAGGCACGATGGCACACACCGACCCGAGTATTGTTCACCTGCTGCCACAAACTCCCGTTTGGCACTATAGCCTGGGCATTGCTGGTGCACTATCAGTGTGGGTCATGGGTAATTTTTTGACACAAAAACAAACAACATCTACCCCCAAATAATGATGCCCATATCTGCAAAGTATTGCCCAAGCCCCTTGCATCTGTTAATGTCTGATACCCATCCGATAATGAACACATGACTTACCAATTTTTTGCCAAAACGGACACCGGGCGTGTTCGAAACAACAACGAAGACTCCGTAGTCTTTGCTGAAAGTCATGGTCTGCTTATTTTGGCTGATGGTATGGGCGGCTACAACGCTGGTGAAGTTGCCAGTTCAATGGCAACTTCGTTTATTCATACCGAAATGTCACGCTGGCTATCCGAAGTTGGCCCGGCCGTGCTCCCACGCGATGTGCGTCGCGCCCTGCAGATTTGCGTTGACAATGCCAATCTTGAAATCTTGAATGCTGCCATTACGAACCCCGCCTATGCCGGCATGGGAACCACTTTGGTGGTTTGTGTGTTTATTCACAACACCTTGGTGGTCGGCCACATCGGAGATTCCCGCTGCTACCGTTGGCGTGCGGGTGAACTGCAAGCCATTACCCGCGACCACTCCCTACTACAAGAACAGTTGGATGCCGGATTAGTTACACCAGAAGAAGCAGTCAACTCATCCATCAAAAATCTTGTAACGCGTGCATTAGGTGTTGAAGTGCCGGTTTTGCTGGAGGTCAACGAATTTACCGTAGAACCCGGCGACCTCTATCTTCTATGCTCTGATGGACTGACTGACATGGTATCTGACGCGCTTATTGCTAAAATCGTGGGGTCAAATGTCATGCTTGGTCGCAAGGCAGACCAACTGATTGATTTGGCCAATGACCATGGCGGCAGAGATAATATTTCTGTCATATTGGCAAGCGCGCCGTCAAACGCTGCCCCAAAGGGCTGGTTGAATCGGTTACTGGGTAAGGCAAAGTAAGCTTGGATAAATCAATGCACAGGTTAAGGAGGCAGTCATGCCCAGAATAATTATTTCGCTCGATGACGCGGTGGTACGAGAGGTAAAGCTCAGCCGCGAACGTACCAGTTTTGGACGCAGACCTTACAACGATATTGTGATGGACAATCTATCGGTGAGCGGTGAACACGCCCTGTTTCACATCGTGGGTAACGAAGTTTTTTTTGAAGATCTGGGCAGTACCAACGGATCCTACGTCAATGGTAAAGCCATCAAAAAGCAACAACTCGAAAGCGGTGATCTGGTCGAAATAGCCAAATACAAAATTCGTTTTTTGGCCGATGGAGCACCCGACAACCAGCAAAAAATTCTTTTGGGAAAACCGCGCCCCAATCTCGGTGCAGCTACCGGTCAAACCACCCCCGCAGCACAACCCGTTGCTCAGGAGGCCGTGCTTCCTTCTAACGTCATGGGGTCTATCAAGGTTTTATCGGGTTCTGGTGCGGGTCGTGAAGTGCAACTTACCAAAGCAGTTACTACCATGGGTAAGCCCGGCGTCGCTGTAGCGTCCATTACCCGACGCAGTTCCGGCTACGTGGTAAACCACGTTGAAGGTGCAGGCAAACCCAAACTCAATGGCGTTGTCATTGGCACCGAGCCAGTAGCAATGAAAAACGGTGATGAGTTTGAACTTGCCGGAACCCGAATGCAATTTTTATTAAAGTAAAACCACTCGATTCAGATTGCACAAATACCTACGCCAATGGAAGCACTTATCAGACACTGGCGTCGTATAGCGGTAACTCTGATTCCGCTTGTATTTGCATTACTGCATACTTTGGGAATACTGCATTTAGGAGCCTTGGATCGGCTGGATGACCAGCTGTATGATTTTAGGCTAAGGGCCACGATGCCCAACACTCTAGATGAGCGTATCGTCATTGTAGATTTGGATGAAAAAAGCCTGGCTGAAATAGGCCGATGGCCTTGGAGTCGTCATGTTTTGGCACAACTGGTAGACACCTTGTTTGACCAGCAGCACATTGCAGTACTTGGTTTTGACGTTGTATTTGCCGAGCCGGACAAAAGTTCCGGATTGTCTCATTTGAATGCAATGGCGCAAGGGGAGTTTAAGGACATACCGATGTTCCAAAAACGCGTCCTTGCACTTGAGCCCAAACTGGATTACGACGCTATATTTGCCCGCTCCTTGCAAAACCGACCCATTGTTATGGGGTATTACCTTAACAGTGGTCAGGATGGCCACACCTCCGGTGTGTTACCTGCACCCGTCATCACACAAGAAGATCTGCAAAATCAAACTTTAGGAACCACCGCATGGAGTGGTTATGGTGCCAATATACCGCTATTGGCACAGTCCGCCCCAGTGGCCGGTTTTTTTAACCCGATTGTGGATATTGATGGCGTTGTACGCTCGCTGCCGATGATCGCTGAATTTAATGGCAATTACTACGAATCTACCGCTATGGCTGTTTTTCGTAAACTAAGCGGCATGCCCCAAGTGCTGGCCGGATTTGCTGCCAACCCGGGTCAAACAAAGCAAATGCGCACCCTAAACCAAATTGTGCTGCAAAAGGGCGATTCCATTTTACAGATTCCTGTTGACAGTCGTGGCACAGCCCTTCTGCCCTATCGCGGGGCAGGGGGTGTGCACGGAGGCTCCTACCGCTACGTCTCGGCCACTGACGTTCTCAATGGTCGCATTCCACCCCATCAATTAAAAAACAAAATTATTTTGCTCGGCACTACAGCCCCGGGTTTAATGGATATGCGTGTTACTCCTGTTGGAAATGTGTACCCCGGGGTCGAAGCGCACGCCAACATGATTTCTGGTCTGATGGACAATACCTTGCCTATACGGCCCGACTATGCTGCGGGCTATGAAGTTACCATCCTGTTGCTAGCAGGACTTGCATTGGCATTTATTTTGCCTATGTTGTCTGCCATGCGCGCTGTCATATTAAGTGCCATTATTATTGCGGCCGTTGTTGTTCTTAATGTCTGGTTGCACTTGGCGTATTCCCTTGTGCTGCCCCTGGCTTCGCAACTGGTCATGGGCATCACCGCTTTTGCCCTGAATATGAGTTATGGCTACTTTGTTGAAAGCCGCTCTAAGCGCGATTTAGCCCAACTGTTTGGCACTTACGTACCGCCGGAACTCGTAGAAGAAATGCTCAAAGAGCCAGACAAGTACTCTATGAAGGCCACCAACTCCGAGCTAACCGTCATGTTCTGCGATATGCGTGGCTTTACCAAAATGTCCGAAGCCATGGAACCAACCCAATTGCAGGCTTTGTTAACCGGAGTGTTCAGCCGGCTTACGCACTTGATTCGCAGCAACCGCGGCACCATCGACAAATACATGGGCGATTGCGTCATGGCCTTTTGGGGAGCCCCTGTAAAAACGCCCCAACATGCATCTCTGGTTATCAAATCAGCCATGGAAATGATGCAGGCTCTGAATGACATCAACCAAGAGCACCAACGCCAAGGTATCCCTGAAATAGGTATTGGTATCGGCATCAATACCGGTTTGATGTGCGTGGGCGACATGGGGTCTAATATTCGGCGCAGCTACACTGTTATTGGAGATGCCGTAAACCTCGGTTCACGCTTGGAAGGTTTGTCTAAGTTGTATGGTGTAGGCATTGTTGTTAGCGAAAGTACCCGATTTTTAGCGCCTGAATTTCAATGGCAAGAGTTGGACCGCGTGCGCGTAAAAGGTAAAGCCGAAGCTGTCAGTATCTATACGCCCCTTTTTCCCGATGCCAATAATCTCTCACAACAGATAGATATCCTTGGCCAATGGCATGCATTTTTACAGTTTTACCGTGCACAACAGTGGCACCAAGCCTCTGATCTGCTGGACAAACTATTGCTGAGTCAGCCCAATACGGTTTTGTACCGTTTATACCTTGACCGCATTACATCCCTTCGCAGCCAGCCCCCCATTCCTGGCTGGGATGGTGTCACCAACTTAGATTCAAAATAACAATCACAGTCTGAGGTCTGGAATACATACCTATGAGTTCAACCCCCCCCCCTTCGAGCAACGATGTATCTTCCGTCACTGACGGCCAGCCCCTAAAGCAGCGAAATATGTCGCTTGATGCGCTATTTAACCGCCAGCTCCAGCAATTGTGTGTCCGTATCTTAGAAGCCGAAAGCGTAGAGCAAATCATGCTGGATATGAGTCATGAAATTTGCGTCCTGCTCAATGCCGACCGTCTAACCCTTTACGCGGTAAACGATGAACGTACCGCCATTGTGTCCAAAATAAAAACCGGTCTCAACAGCAGCCGGGAGCTCAAGCTGCCCATTTCACCCCAAAGCATTGCCGGCTATGTAGCCTTTAGCAAGCAGGGGCTTAATTTGCCGGATGTGTACGATGAAGACATTTTGGAGCGAATTCATCCCTCACTGATGTTTTTGCAAGAAGTAGACAAACGTTCCGGCTACCGCACCAAGCAAATGCTGGCCGCCCCCATTGTGGATGGGCCAGTATTGCATGGTGTTCTGCAAATTATCAACAATAAAAATAACGTGCCGTTTGGTGAGCTGGAGATGGATGGCGTGTCTACTCTTTGCAAAGCCATTTCCAAAGCGATACGCAGGCAAGCCCATAAATCTGAACCCATTGCTCCCAAAGCCACCAGCAAATTTGATGCACTTGTAACCGATGGCCTACTTTCCTCCGAAGAGTTGGCACAGTGTTTGGTTGACGCTCGTCTGCAGGGCAAGTCGCCAGAGCTTATTCTGCTTACGAGTTATGCACTGCAACCTTCTACCATTGGATCGGCTTTGTCCAAGTTCTTTAGTGTTCCGTACGAGCCATTTAAAGCGGGACGCATGCGTATTGAGCAACTCCACGGCGCACTCAAACGTGATTTTCTAGTTCAACAAGGCTGGATTCCACTCGAAGACTCACCCGAGGGCCTGGTTATTTTGTGTACCGACCCCGAATCGGTACGCGGTGCACGTGTTGTTCCACAAGTGTTTCCACGTTACGCAAAGTTTGCTTATTGTGTAAGCAGTGACATTGAGTTCCGCCAGACGCTGGATCAAATTTTTGGTATTGCTGTAGAAAGCACCAGCATTGACCAGATGCTGGCAGAGATGGACGATGCTCCACTCGATGATGCAGCGCAAGAAGACAACCTCGAATCTGCCGCTGCCGATAACGAGCTGGTGAAGTTTGTCAACAAAGTAATTATTGACGCCTACAACCAAAAGGTGTCTGATATTCATATTGAACCGATGCCAGGCAAACAAAAAACCGGCATTCGTTTCCGAATTGATGGCAGCCTCGTACCCTACATTGAAGTTCCCGCACACTTTAGGCAAGCCATGGTAACGCGCCTCAAAATTATGTGCGACCTCGACATTTCCGAGCGCCGCAAGCCTCAGGACGGCAAAATTAAGTTCAAAAAATACGGGCCGCTCGATATCGAGCTTCGCGTTGCCACCATCCCCTCAGCCGGTGGCGTAGAAGACGTGGTGATGCGTATTTTGGCCGCTGGCGAACCGATACCTCTTGAAAAGTTGGGGCTGACTGCCCATAACAAAGCGCGGTTGGAAGCTACGGTGAGCAAACCCTACGGTCTGTTTTATGTGTGTGGGCCTACTGGTTCTGGCAAGACCACAACCCTGCATTCGATACTCAAATTTTTAAATACACCTGACACCAAAATCTGGACCGCCGAAGACCCGGTTGAAATTACCCAAAAAGGCCTGCGCCAGGTACAGATCAATAAAAAGGCCGGCATAGACTTTGCCTTGGTGATGCGTGCATTTTTGCGTGCCGACCCCGACATCATTATGGTGGGGGAGTCGCGCGACAAAGAAACCGTGTCGATGGGCGTGGAAGCATCACTGACCGGGCACATGGTGTTTTCTACACTACACACCAACTCTGCGCCGGAGTCGATTACGCGCCTGATGGACATGGGCATGGATCCGTTTAATTTTGCCGATGCGCTGTTAGGCATTTTGGCGCAACGTCTGGCCAAAAAGTTGTGTGACTGTAAAGAGTCTTATGTTCCCTCTGCTGAAGAACTACGCACTTTTGCGGCAGAGTATGCTGAGGAACTTCGCCACTCTAATGCCTGGAAGGCTGACTACACGGGTGAACTCCATAAACTGATAGATTCTTGGGGTAAAACCTACGGTAACAGTGATGGAAACATCCGCTTTTACCGCGCCGTGGGCTGTGACAAGTGTGGCAAAACCGGCTACAAGGGTCGCGTGGGCTTACACGAACTGCTGGTAGCCGACGATGCTGTTAAAAAGCTCATTCAAGAGCGTGCCCGTGTGGCAGAATTGTTTGCAGCGTCGGTGGAGTCCGGCATGCGCACCCTGAAAATGGATGGCATGGAAAAAATCATGATGGGACTGACCGACCTGAAAATGGTACGCTCAGTGTGTATTAAATAAGGTTTTTATGCAATTCATCGACTCGATTGCCTCCCAGGCGGCTGATATTGCCACCCTTCGGCGCGACCTGCACGCCCACCCTGAACTCTGCTTTCAGGAAGTACGTACTTCTGATCTGGTAGCTGCGAAGCTTACGGAATGGGGTATTCCTGTACACCGTGGTTTAGGAAAAACCGGTGTAGTCGGCATTGTAAAAGCCGGCACATCATCCCGCGCCATTGCCCTACGGGCTGATATGGACGCCTTGCCAATGCAAGAGTTCAACACTTTTGCGCATGCCAGCAAACACCCCGGAAAAATGCATGCCTGTGGCCACGATGGACACACTGCCATGCTGTTAGCAGCAGCTCAATATTTTGCCAAACACCGCGATTTTGATGGCACGGTATATCTGGTGTTCCAACCCGCAGAAGAAGGCGGCGGCGGTGCCCGCGAGATGATCAAAGACGGTTTGTTTGAACTATTTCCGGTGGATGCCGTTTTTGGCATGCACAACTGGCCGGGTGGCAAGGTTGGTACCTTTGCTGCCAGTGCCGGGCCAGTGATGGCGTCTAGCAACGAGTTTCGCATTACCATCCGAGGCAAAGGTGGCCATGCTGCCATGCCGCACAATGCCATCGACCCGGTGCCAGTGGCATGCCAAATGGTGCAGGGCTTTCAAACCATTATCAGCCGCAATATCAAGCCGGTAGAAGCGGGTGTTATATCAGTCACCATGCTGCAAGCGGGCGAAGCCACCAACGTCATACCCGATAGCTGCTTACTCCGTGGCACGGTACGTACATTCACCACCGAGGTGCTCAACCTGATAGAGCAACGCATGCGCGATATGGCACAACAGATTGCGGGCGCGTTTGGTACTACGTGCGAATTTCAGTTTATTCGCAACTACCCGCCCACCATTAACTCCGGCATTGAGACCGAATT
>CALPVM020000092.1 GCA_943327015.2 Akkermansia muciniphila | reverse complement strand
TTTGAAACCAAAGATATGGTTGACGACCCTAAAAAGGCCAACCAACTCCACGGCTTTGTCCTGCATGAAGGTCAGCGCTTGAAAGTGTCTTTTGTCGAGGACTCCTATTTTGATGTGTATCCAGGGGTTTATCAGCACTTTGGTGCGTTGACGGTATTTACAGAAGAAGTGCCGGGTCTCTACCATAGAAAGTTAAGAACGGTTGCTGGTGGTGGCATAGAGGGGGATGCTTTTGAAGGCGGAAGACAAAAAGCGCGTGACTTGTTTGATTTGTACGTGCTTTCATCAGGCTTTATGCCTATCAAAAAGTTTATCCAAACTATTCCCTATGTTTTTCCGTCCGATGCATTTGACAACGGTTTGGCTAATATGCCTTGGTTTGATCTGATGGATGAGTTAGAAGAGTTGGCGTGCGATCCAAGGTGGAGTAAAGCCAAAGACATTCAATTTTTGCAAAACGCTTTGTACGATCAAATTGGTGCAACTATTTTGCCCGGTTTGGATGATGTATCGGAATAAGCTATGAAGCAATGGAAATCTATAGACAGTTGGGAGTCCGTGAGCCGTAAAGCTTACTGGGATCGTGATGTGTCCTTGGAAAAATGGAAAGAAAAGGTGTCTCAGAGCCATCGCTCTTATTTGCCAGATGCCGTGGTTGGTATGGACGTTACTGAATTTATGCGCTTTTATGGCGTCCAGCCGTTTATACAAGATTGGCCGGCATTGCGTGCACATCTTCCTGCTCTTGTTGTGGGGAAAGCAGGTTTATACGATTTGGCATGGAGCAGATTGGTGTGCGGTGGGTGGAACCTCAAACCATGTTCCGACTTTAATGCAATGCCGAAGCGCAAGCGCCAGTTTCTGATTTCCGTGGCTCAAATGCCTGGGAGGAGTATTTATCAGGTTGCCAAATCATTGGATATGCAATATCGTAGGGCGCATGACCACGCGAGGCAACTCATGCAAGAGGGTAAATTGCGTGGCAAAACCGTATTGGAAGGTGGGCATACTAAAACCAAACTCTATCCTGCGTATTGTACTTAATTGCACAATGACCCCGCGATACAATCCGCGCCATGTCAGCCAAAACTCCAAGTACGTATTCCGAAGCCTCCATCCGTGTTCTTAAAGGATTGGAGCCTGTTAAACAGCGTCCGGGCATGTATACCCGCACCGACAACCCTTTGCACATTGTCCAAGAGGTGCTGGACAACGCCGCCGATGAGGCCTTGGCCGGGCACGGCAAAAAAATCAAGGTCATATTGCACGCCGATGGCTCGGTCACTATTGAGGACGATGGCCGCGGCATTCCGTTTGGCATGCACCCCGAAGAAAACGCGCCGGTTATCGAGCTGGTGTTTACCCGCCTGCATGCCGGTGGCAAGTTTGACAAAGGCAAGGGCGGTGCGTACAGCTTTTCGGGCGGGCTACACGGCGTGGGGGTCAGTGTGACCAACGCGTTGGCGCTGCGTTTAGAGGTAAAGTCGTACCGCGAAGGGCAAGTGGCCGATTTGGTGTTTGAAAACGGCGACGTGACCCGCACCTTGCAAACCCGACCTGCTGCCGATGGTGACCGCAAAACAGGCACCACGGTGCGGGTGTGGCCCGACCCTAAATACTTTGAGTCGGCGCAACTGCCACTGGCCGAGCTTACCCACTTGCTACGTAGCAAAGCGGTGCTGATGCCGGGTGTGAACGTGACCCTCAGCACCGAAAAAACCAAAGAAACCCAAACGTGGCAGTACAAGGGTGGCCTGCGCGATTATTTGATGCAGTCTCTTTACGGTGATCCGGTAATTCCGCTGTTCGAGGGCGAAGGTTTTGCCGATGCGCAGAGCGATAATTTTGCCGAAGGCGAGGGCGCTGCATGGTGCGTAGCGTTTACCGAAGAAGGTCAGGCGCTGCGCGAAAGCTATGTTAATTTGATACCTACCAGTGCCGGTGGTACGCACGAAAGCGGCCTGCGCGATGGTTTGTTTACTGCTGTTAAAAGTTTTATTGAGCTGCACTCGCTGCTGCCCAAGGGCGTAAAGTTGATGCCCGAAGACGTGTTTGCACGTGCCAGCTATGTGCTGTCGGCCAAGGTGCTGGACCCGCAGTTTCAGGGGCAAATCAAAGAGCGACTGAACTCGCGCGATGCGGTGCGTTTGGTGTCTAGCTTTGTGCGTCCGGCGCTGGAACTGTGGCTGAACCAACACGTAGAGTACGGAAAAAAACTGGCTGAGCTGGCAATTAAAGCAGCGCAAACCCGTCAGCGCGCCGGTCAAAAGGTAGAAAAACGCAAAAGCTCTGGCGTGGCGGTATTGCCCGGCAAACTTACCGATTGCGAAAGCCGCGACATTGCCTATAACGAGGTGTTTTTGGTAGAGGGCGATTCTGCCGGTGGCAGTGCCAAAATGGGCCGCGACAAAGAAAACCAAGCCATTTTGCCCTTGCGTGGCAAAGTGCTTAATACGTGGGAGGTGGACCGTGACCGCCTGTTTGCCAATACCGAAATTCACGATATTTCGGTGGCTATTGGTGTAGATCCGCATGGACCCAATGACACCCCTGATTTAACTGGTTTGCGTTATGGCAAGGTGTGTATTTTGAGTGATGCTGATGTCGACGGTTCGCATATTCAGGTGTTGTTGCTCACACTCTTTTTTAAGCACTTTCCTAAACTCATCGACACCGGCCATGTGTTTGTAGCGCGCCCACCGTTGTTTAGGGTAGATGCACCGGCACGGGGCAAAAAACCGGCCTCCAAAGCCTATGCACTAGACGACGCTGAGTTAAACGCAATTCTAGATAAACTCCGCAAAGAAGGTGTGCGCGAAGGCACTTGGAGCATCAGCCGCTTTAAAGGCTTGGGTGAAATGAATGCCGAACAATTGTGGGACACCACGCTCAACCCCGACACCCGCCGCTTGCTGCCGGTTACCTTGGGTGCAATCAACCTGGAAGATACGCAAACTTTAATGACCAAACTAATGGGCAAAGGCGAAGCCGCCGCACGGCGCACGTTGATGGAACTGCATGGCGACAGCGTGGAGATTGATGTATAACGCATTGTTTAACTTTATTGCAATACGATGCCATACTGCCAATTAAGTTAATATGAACTCTAAAAACCAAACGCAGGCAATGGAACCTAGTGGTGCAGCAGTAAGTCCTTTACACGATGCTGTGCGTCAATTGTTGCTTTCTGCGCATGCTCAAGTACGCCAAACGGTCAACACTCTGATGGTGCAGACGTATTGGCAAATCGGGCGTTTGATTGTGGAAGACGAGCAGGGCGGCGTGAAGCGCGCGGCATATGGGCAGCGCGTGTTGGCTGATTTGTCCGTTCGCTTGACAGCAGAATTTGGCAGCGGTTTTTCGACACAAAGCTTGTGGAACTACCGTCAATTTTATTTGACTTTTCCAATTCCCTCCGCGCTGCGGAGGGAATTGAGCTGGACGCATTACAAATCGCTCATTCGCATCAACAATGAAAAAGCCCGCGACTGGTACGCCCGTGAAGCCGCCGAGCAAGGCTGGAGCGTTCGGGCGTTAGACCGGCAGATTTCTACCTTGTTTTACGAGCGTCTGCTCAGTACCCATGAAAGTGCCAAGCTGGGTGTAACCAAAGAGGCTATTGCCAATATTGCCAAAGAAACCCCACCCGATCCGCGTGACTTTATTCGTGACCCTTACGTGCTGGAGTTTTTGTGCGCGCAGCCGGGGCATGGTTTGTATGAAAAAGAGCTCGAGCAAGGGCTGCTCAACCAGTTGCAGAAATTTCTTCTGGAGCTCGGCAAGGGCTTTGCTTTTGTGGCGCGGCAAAAGCATGTGCGGGTAGAGGATGAGGATTGTTTTATTGATCTGGTGTTTTACAACTACTTGCTCAAATGTTTTGTGTTGGTTGACCTGAAGGTCGGCAAGTTGGCGCACCAGGATGTAGGCCAGATGGACATGTACGTCCGGGTGTTTGATGCGCAGTATCGCAGCGATGGTGACAATCCGACCCTGGGCTTGATTTTGTGCTCTGAGCGCAATACCGCAGTTGCCAAGTATTCGCTTTTGGCGGATAAGGCACAACTTTTTGCTAGCAAATACCAGGCCTTGATTCCCACTGAGGCTGAATTGCAGGCTGAACTTGAACGTGACCGTGCTTTGCTGGAGACGGCAAACTTGCCTGTGAAAGATTGATGTATGAGCGATGATGCAGAACTTAACCTTGCCAACTACGCCCAACGTGCTTACCTTGAATACGCGCTCAGCGTAGTTAAAGGGCGCGCATTGCCCGATGTGTGCGACGGGCAAAAACCGGTGCAGCGGCGTATTTTGTACTCTATGTCGCGCATGGGGCTGGGTTTTGGCGGTGCCAATGGCAATGCTGGCGCCAAGCCGGTTAAAAGCGCGCGCGTAGTGGGCGACGTGCTCGGCCGGTTTCACCCGCATGGCGACCAAGCCGCTTACGATGCGCTGGTGCGTATGGCACAAGACTTTTCGCAACGCTACCCGCTGATTGACGGACAGGGCAACTTTGGCTCGCGTGATGGCGATGGAGCTGCCGCCATGCGCTACACCGAGGCGCGTTTGGCCAAAATAACCACCTTGTTGCTGGACGAAATAGACCAAGGCACGGTGGACTTTCAGCCCAACTACGATGGTTCCACCGAAGAGCCGCGCCAGTTGCCGGCACGTTTGCCGTTTTGTTTGCTTAATGGTGCCAGCGGCATTGCTGTGGGCTTGGCTACCGAGATACCTAGCCACAACCTGCGCGAAATTGCCGATGCCTGTGTTGCACTCATTAAAGACCCTGCGCTTACAGAAGAAGCGCTATTTACGCTGGTTCCCGGCCCGGATTACCCGGGTGGGGGGCAGATTATCAGCCCGGCGGCTGACATTGCAGAAGCGTATCGCACCGGGCGCGGCTCACTCAAATGCCGGGCGCGCTGGAAAATTGAAGACCTCGCTCGTGGCCAGTGGCAGCTGGTTGTTACAGAACTACCGCCGGGCGTAAGCAACCAGCGCGTGCTGGAGGAAGTTGAAGAACTCACCAACCCCAAGGTAAAAACTGGCAAAAAAGCCCTGACGCAAGAGCAAACACAGCTTAAAGCCAGCATGCTGGCGGTGCTGGATGTGGTGCGCGACGAGTCGAATAAAGACGCCGCCGTGCGCTTGGTGTTTGAGCCCAAAAGCAGCCGCACAGAGCAGCAAGAACTCATTACCGCCTTGCTGGCGCACACCAGTCTGGAAACATCGTCCCCCATTAACTTGACCATGATTGGCTTGGATGGCAAGCCTGTGCAAAAATCTTTGCGCCAGATGCTGCAGGAGTGGATAACGTTCAGGCACACCACCATTGAGCGGCGCTCGCGCCACCGTTTGGGCAAGGTGCTGGACCGGATTCATATCCTTGAGGGGCGGCAAATTGTTTTGCTCAATATTGACGAGGTGATTGCCATCATCCGCCAATCGGACGAGCCACGCTCTGCCCTGATGGCGCGCTTTAACCTGACCGAGCGCCAAGCCGAAGATATTTTAGAAATCAGGCTGCGCCAATTGGCGCGTTTAGAGGCCATCAAAATTGAGCAAGAATTGGCTGAACTGCGGGATGAAGCCAAAAAACTTCAGGACATTCTGGATAACCCCGCTACTTTGCGCCGCCTAATGGTCAAAGAAATTGAAGCTGATGCCAAAACCTTTGCAGATGCGCGCCGCACCTTGATTCAAACCGAAAAGAAAGTGGTAGCCGAGGTTAAGGTGGTGGACGAGCCGGTTACGGTCGTGGTCAGTCAAAAAGGCTGGGTACGCGCCCGTACCGGACATGGGCACGAGGCCAGTAGCTTTGCTTTTAAAGCGGGTGACGAGTTATATGGCACCTTTGAGTGCCGCAGTGTCGATACCTTGCTGGTGTTTGGCTCAAATGGCCGTGTCTATTCGGTGGCGGTGTCGCTACTGCCCGGTGGCCGTGGCGATGGTCAACCCGTTACTACCCTGATTGAGTTGGAGGCAGCCAGCAAAATCCAGCACTACTTTGCAGGGCCAGCAACGGCCACTTTGCTGCTTAGTAACTCAGCGGGCTATGGCTTTTTGGCTACGTTAGAGAACATGGTATCCAGACAAAAAGCGGGCAAATCTTTTATAAGCCTGCAAGATGCAGATACTTTATGTGCCCCGTCACTCGTATCCAATGGTTCATCCCATTTAACCGATGCTACCCATGTGGCATGCGCTTCTGTGGGCGGGCGATTACTAACATTTGAAATCACCGAACTTAAACACATGCCGAATGGCGGGCGTGGTCTTACCTTAATAGATCTTGAGCCGGGAGATACTTTGGCCGGTGCTGCAGCATATACCCGCAGCATTCGTGTAGAAGGAATCGGGCGCGGAGGCAAGGCACGTGAGGAAATATTGGAGGTACGCAGCCTCAATAATGCGCGTGGTTCAAGGGCGCGCAAAGGCAAGGCTGCCGATTGGGGCTTCAAGCCTAACCGTATTACGCGGGCAGCTTAGCTGAATTTAAAGGCAAATACACCTCTACCTTTGTTCCCATATTGGGTTGGCTATGAACCACGACGCGCCCTTGGTGTTTGTCAATAATTTTTTGAACAATTGCCATTCCTAAGCCACTGCCCTCGCCAGAGGTGCGGGTTGTAAAAAATGGTTCAAAAATGCGGTTGAGTGTGTTTTCATCCATGCCACTTCCGTTGTCGCTGATAGACACTAACGCATAGTTGTCATCTTGGCTAAGTTTTATGGTAATTGTGGCTTGCTCTATGCTGGCTTGTATTGCGTTAAAAAGTATGTGATTCCAAACTTGTTGAATTTCTATGGGTTCACATACAACGGCAGGAATTGCTTCAAACTCCCGGATGATGTTCACCCGATTCAGTTGACCTTGTAACTGCTTTATGCTCTCTTCTAAACTTGTCTGAAGATTTACAGGTACTTTGGCGCCTTGTATATCGGCATTCGAAAAAGCCCGCAGAGCAAAAACAATACGACCTGCTCGACTAACGGCTGTGCTGATATTTTTGCTGTTTCGAATTAATGTGTTGATGTTGTCGGCACAATTAAGAATCAATTCCTCTTTGGGGTGTTGAAGCAGAGGTAGATAGGGTGTCACATCGTTAAAATCACGAATCTGAAAACGCATCAGCAACTTGGCGGTTGACGCAGCATTTCTCAAGCCGGCTTGCTCCAATTGTTGGGTCAAAGTCCGCACAATTCCTCGCTCCTCTTTGGAACTAAAGCTGTTTGGCGGATGGATGTAGGCGCGTTCAGTCAGTTGCATAAATAACTGGCGTACATCCAGAGCTATGCATTCGTACATCTCTGGCAGATCTCGCAGAAGTTCTTTTAAGCACTCTGAAATTAACTCTTCACTGGATTGGATTGCGCCAATCGGTGTGTTGATTTCGTGTGCAACATTGCCTACAAGATGTCCCAATGCAGCTATTTTTTCAGTTTTAACCAATTGTGCTTGGGTTATTTGTAATTGATGCAAAGCATCTTCCGCTTTTCTTAAGGCGACTACTGTATCCAATTGGGCCGTCGAGAGTTGCGCATTGCTGGTTTGAAGTTCCTCGTTGCGGATTTGTAAAGTTTGCGTTTGGGCTTCAATTTGTTCTTCCAAGTGGTTGCGATGGTATTGCACCTCTTTGGCCATAGTGTTAAATGCGTCACCCAACTGCCCCAGCTCATCATTGCGCTTCATCTGAATTTGGAGTGTGCCTCCGGTCGCAACTTGATGCGTCGCTGATATGAATTCTTTCAGCGGCATAGACACATGACGACGCAACATCAAACCCAAAATAAAAAAAACAATAGTCAGTGTGATTCCACCCATGATAAAAATTTGCAAGGCCGAGGCAGACGCTTTTTGAGAAAGTACTTTTGTGGGATAAACGGTGACAAACAACCAGCCGGTCGATTTGATTTCGGCAACCCCCAAAATAGAATTTCCATCTGAAGTTTCCACAAAGGGTTGTTCGCTGGTAGCTTTGAGTGCAGTTTGGTAAATATCTTTAAGTACCGGGTCACTTTCTTTGTTGATGTTGAAATCTCCCTTTTTCTCTTCAATATCGGCACTTTTGTAAGGGTGAGCAATAAGATTTCCTGATCTTGCCCCTGTTTTCCGGACTCCTTAAGCTGCCAATTATGCGGACTTTTTGTCTTGCTGCTGTGCCGCTAACCAGCGTTGCTCAAACTGCATAGGGCTGATATAACCCAGCGTTGAGTGCAATCTTTTGTGATTGTAAAAGTTAA
>CALPVM020000091.1 GCA_943327015.2 Akkermansia muciniphila | reverse complement strand
TCAAACGCATGGGCACACCCGAAGACATTGCCAATGTCTATGCCTTTTTAGCCAGCGATGAAGCGGCTTACGTGAACGGTGCAGTCATAGAAGTATCGGGTGGCCTTACGGTATGACCACCACCCATGCCAAAACACAACCCCGCGATAAAACCGATCTTTTCGTATCCTTTACCTTGTTAGCCTTGCAGGGCTTTGGTGGTGTGCTGGCAGTGGTTCAGCGCGAACTGGTAGAAAAAAAGCAGTGGTTAACGACAGAAGAGTTTGTGGAAGACTGGGCAGTGGCGCAAACCCTACCGGGACCGAATGTGGTTAATTTGTCGCTCATGATCGGTGGACGTTATTTTGGTTGGGCGGGTGCGCTGTCTGCCCTGGCCGGAATTTTACTTTTGCCCACAGTGCTGGCGCTGGTATTGGCTGCGGCCATAGCAGGTTTTGTAGATAGCACTTTGGCGCATAACATGCTGCGCGGCATGGGGGCCGTTTCTGCCGGGTTGATTATTGCCACCGGCATCAAGCTCACCTCTGCATTAAAAAGTAATCCTATGGGGCAGGTGGCTTGTTGGGGTTTTGCCGCGTTGGCATTCAGTGGCATTGCCTTGCTGCGGCTGCCTTTGGCTGCGGTGTTATTGGGTGTGGGTGGTTTGGCTTGTGTGTGGGCTTGGGTGTGTATTGGCAAGGCGCAAGTATGAGTATCACCCTCAGTTTGCAGGATTGGTGGTCACTTTTTGTGCACTTTACCAGCCTCTCGCTTTTGGCGGTGGGCGGCGCCATGACTACAGCGCCAGACATCTACCGCACCTTGGTAGATGAAAAACAATGGCTCACGCCAGCGCAATTCAGCGCCTCGATTGCCTTGGGTCAGGCTGCACCCGGCCCTAATGTTTTGTTTATAGCACTCATCGGCTGGACGGTGGGTTTGAATGCCGGTGGCGGCTTGGCTGCTGGCTGGCCGGCAGTGTGGCTGGCTTTATGGGGTGTGCTGGTAGTGATGGTTGGCGTAATTCTGCCTTCGTCAACCCTGACCTTTGTTGCAACCCAATGGGCGCAGCGAAACCGCGAACTCCGCGCCATTAGAGCTTTTAAGGCGGGCATGGCACCGATTGTGATTGCACTGCTACTGGCAACCGGTTGGTTACTGACCAGTGCGCATAACGATTTTGCCAAAGACGTTCCGCTTTGGGGGCTCACTGCGCTGGTAACGTTACTGGTTTGGAAAACCCGTGTGCACTTGCTGCTATTGCTGGCAGCCGGCGCAATTTTGGGTGCTTTGGGTTGGGTTTGAAACTTAAAATTAGCCCATTTTGCGTTCTGCACGCAATACCGAATGGGTTTTACGCAGTTGTTTTAATGCAGACTCTAAATGCGATGCATCGTGGGTGGCAACAATAAAATTCAGGTCAATGGTGGTTTGAGCGCCTTCTTTGCCCATATCAATATGCACAATATCGGCCTCAGCATCGGCCAACGCAGCTGAGACTTTGGCCAAAACGCCTTTGCCGTTGGTAACAGTGACCATAATGCCAACATGAAACAGGCGCACCGGCTCATCAGACCACTCCACCTTGATAAAGCGTTCGCTGTCCTTGTTGCGTAGCTTGATGGCGGTCGGGCAATGCTCGCGGTGTACAGTTAAGCCTTCGCCACGGCCGAGATGACCCACAATTTCGTCCCCGGGAATGGGGCGGCAGCACTGTGCAAACAGCACGGAGGCGTTTTCGCTGCCGTCCAGCGTGATTGAATTAGAAACATTGACTTCAACCTCAGAAAAGCGTGCGCGAGTCAGGGTGATAGCATCTGGTTTTTCGCCCGCTTCGGTCAGCAAATGGGTCAAGCGTTTGGCCACAATACTGGCAATGCGTTTGCCTAGACCGAGGTCGGTAAGCAGTTCGTCACGTGATTTGTTGCCGGTAAATTTAAGTAGTTTTTCCCAAATGCCCGTGTATTCTGGAGCATCCAGCGGGAGGTTGTCGATACCTTCGCCGCGCAGCGCTTGCTGAAGCAGGCGTTCACCCAAGTACGCAGATTCGGTTTGCTCCATCGATTTCAGGCTGTGCCTGATTTTGGAGCGAGCACGGCCTGACCGTACAAAGCTCAGCCACACAGGGTTAGGGGAGGAGTTGGTGTCGGTGACAACTTCAATCACGTCGCCATTTTTAAGTTGGGTGCGCAGCGGCACCTGAGCGCCATTCACGCGCGCTGCAATGGTGCGGTCGCCTACATTGCTGTGGATAGCGTAGGCAAAGTCCACCACGGTAGCGCCACGTGGCAGCGCCACGATACGGCTTTTGGGTGTGAGAACATAGACTGCATCCGAGAATAAATCGGTTTTGACGTGTTCCAAAAATTCAGCAGCATCGCGGCTGGTGTCTTGTATGTCTAATAATGACTGCAGCCATTTGGTGCCCAGGCGGTCAGCGTTGGTCGGGTCTTTCACCTTGTAAAGCCAGTGGGCAGCTACGCCCGATTCGGCCACCAGATGCATGGCCTCGGTGCGCATCTGAAATTCAATATTTAAACCGGATGGCCCGACGAGTGTGGTGTGCAGTGACTGGTAGCCGTTGAGTTTGGGTATGGCAATGTGGTCTTTAAATTTACCCGGTACCGGCTTGTATAGCTGGTGCAGAAGGCCGAGCGATGTGTAGCAATCGGTGACCCCTGCCACCAGTACCCGAAAGCCATAAATATCACTCACCTGGGCAAAGCTCAGGTGCTTGTCTTTCATTTTTCTAAAAATGGAGAACAGTGTCTTTTGACGCCCGGCAAACCGCACCGGCATACCTGCAGCTGCGAAGGTGGTTTCTACTTCGTTTTTAACGTTTTGAATCAGGTCGCGCTTGCGGCTGCGTGATCTATCAACTGCGCGTGCAAGTACTTGGTAGCGCCATGGGTACATATGCCGAAACGACAGATCTTGCAACTCGTGGTAGGTTTGATTGAGACCCAGCCGATGTGCAATCGGTGCATAAATATCGAGTGTTTCGCGCGAGATACGTCCCCATTTGCTGCGCGGCACATCAGATAAGGTGCGCATGTTGTGTGAGCGGTCGGCCAGTTTGATCAAAATAACCCGTACATCCCGCGCCATGGCCAACAGCATTTTGCGAAAGGACTCTGCCTGACTTTCTTCTCGCGTATTAAATTGCAGCTTATCCAGTTTGGTCAGTCCATCCACCAGTTCTGCTACCGGAGAACCAAAACGTTCTATTAGCTCCATTTTGGTAACGCCGCAGTCTTCAATGGCATCGTGCAACAAAGCTGCCATGAGTGCTTGCGCGTCCAGTTTCCATTCGGTGCATTGGGCTGCTACCGCAATCGGGTGGGTAATGTAGGGCTCACCGTTGTTACGCAGTTGTCCTAGATGCGCTTCATCGGCAAATTTATAGGCTAGACGAACCTGGTCGATGTCGGATTCAGACAAATAGTCCAGCTTGGCCACCAACCCGGCAAAGCCTGCCGATGCGCTGTTGGTTGCCGTGATTTTGGCTGGAGAGTTGGAGGAATTATGACCCATGCCCTTAATATACATTGCATTAAAAAAGACATGCACCGTAGCGGAGTATTTGTAACAAAAAAAGCACCACATGGGTGCTTTTTTGGGAGTCTAGAAAAGTAAATAGACTTAAAGTGGCACTTTTTTGAGCATTTCAATGCCGACTTTACCGGCCGCAATCTCGCGCAGGGCGGTAACAGCGGGTTTGTTTTTGCTTTCAATTTTGGGTGTGTGGCCTTGGCTGAGCATGCGGGCACGGTAGGTGGCAGCCAAAACTAGCTGGAAACGATTAGGGATCTGCTGTAAGCAGTCTTCTACAGTAATACGGGCCATGGGGTTACTCCGAAAAAATTAAGGGATGTTCAATGCCTGAAAGGTGTCAGCCCGAGCGCGACGCTGGGCCGATACTTTGAGCCGTTGTGCCTGGACAATGGATTTGAGGTCAAACAAAGCACGGTCAAATAACTCGTTGATTATAACGAAATCAAATTTACCAACTTGCGCTACTTCCAATGCGGCATTTTTCATGCGCATGTCAATAATGTCGGGCGAGTCCTCGCCGCGGCGTTCCAAGCGTGAGCGCAGTTCTTCCCAGCTGGGAGGAAGTATAAATATGCACACCGCATTGGAGAAAATGTTTTTGATTTGAATGGCGCCCTGAAAATCAATTTCAAGTACCACATCGGCGCCGGAAGCCATGCGATCTTTGATGGCCGCCTTGGATGTGCCGTAGCGCTGGCTGTGGACCTGCGCCCACTCTACAAATGCATCGGCAGCCACCATTTGGTTAAACTCCTCAGCGGATACAAAGTGGTACTCCCGGCCGTTTTTTTCTTGGCCACGTGGCGCGCGCGTGGTATGCGAGATTGAAAGCTGCACCCGTGAGTCAAGTTCCAGCAACGCCTTAACCAGGCTGGACTTACCCGCGCCACTAGGCGCCGCAACAACAAATAGGTTTCCGGGATAGTCCATGGCTTTTGGCTATTTGAGTTTGTGAGAATGGTAGGGCGTGAGGGACTTGAACCCCCGACCAAGGGATTATGAGTCCCCTGCTCTAACCAACTGAGCTAACGCCCCGACCGAATTGCGTATTGTAAACCGCTACTTGTGGTAACTGAGGGCATTACTTACCAATTTTGATGTAATGTCTACGATTTGGATCATTCGGTCATAAGCCATGCGGGTCGGACCGATCACGCCCAGCGTACCGACTATCTTGCCGTCTACCTCGTAAGGGGATGATACGATGGATAAATCTTCAAAAGGGACCACTTTACTCTCACCGCCAATAAAGATTCTTACCCCTTCAGCCTGGCCTGCATTGTCCAGCAGGCGGATAAGCTGCGCTTTTTGCTCAAATAAATCAAAAGCGCGCCTTAGATGTCCCATATCACTAGAAAAATCAGATACAGACAGCAAGTTGCGCTCTCCGGAAATCAGCACATCATCCTGGGTTTCAGAAATGGCTTCGGAGCTCACATTGACTGCCGCTTGCATTAGTGCGGCAATTTCGGAGCGTAAAGACTCCACCTCGTCCTGTAGTCTGGCGCGTACTTGTTCAATGTCCAGACCCATATAGTGGCTGTTTAAGAAATTGGCAGCTTCTACCAGTTGTGCCTGCGTGTAATCGACCTCGGTAAAAATAACGCGGTTTTGTACATCACCTTCGGGCGACACAATAATGACCAGAATGCGGCGTTCGGATAGGCGTAGAAACTCGATGTGTCTAAACAGCGAAGAGCGCCGTGGTGCCATCACTACGCCCACAAATTGCGACAGGCTAGAGAGCAGGTGCGCGGCATTGGACAGTACTTTTTGCGGTTGATCGGGAGCCAGGCTGTGGGTTGCAAACTGCGCGGGTTGGACGGTGAGCATGGTGTCTACGAACAGACGGTAGCCACGGGCAGTAGGAATACGTCCGGCAGAGGTGTGCGGGCTCACAATCAACCCAAGTTCTTCCAGATCGGACATCACGTTGCGGATAGTGGCAGGCGATAATTCAAGCCCGGACGCGCGCGACAAGGTGCGACTGCCAACGGGTTGACCATCGGCAATGTAGCGCTCTACCAGAGCTTTCAGTAACAACTTGGAACGATCGTCTAGCATGGTCTCATTTTAGTGTTCTAATTTCTGCATGAAGTCAAAATTTCGCCAAATTGCTATTATCGGCAAGTATCAGGTTACCAGCAGTGCCAGCACCGGCGCGTCGTCACGTCAAGCTCTGGACAAAATAGCCCATTTTCTGATGGATGTTGGGTGCGATGTAGTGTTGGAGGCTGAAACCGCCGCTAATCTGGGCTTGCAAAATTACGTCACCATGGATGTACAGGGTATTGGCAAATCGTGTGATTTGTGCCTGGTGGTGGGGGGAGATGGCACGATGCTCGGCATCGGTCGGCAATTGGCGCAGTATGGCGTGCCCTTGATTGGAATCAACCAGGGACGGTTGGGTTTTATTACTGACATCCCTCTGGGTGAGTTTGAAGTCGTGCTCGCCGCCATGCTTGAAGGTGCATTTGAGGAAGATCAGCGCTGTCTGATGCAAGCCAAGGTAATGCGCGACGCAGATGTGGTTTTTTCTGCGCTTGCCATGAACGATGTGGTGGTTAACCGGGGTGCATCCTCGGGTATGGTAGAGCTCAAGGTGTCGGTGGATGGCCATTTTGTTTCCAACCAGCGCGCCGATGGTTTAATTATTTCGTCTGCTACTGGGTCTACAGCCTACGCATTGTCGGCAGGTGGCCCTTTGTTGCACCCATCTATTGCGGGGTGGGTGATGGTTCCGATTGCCCCTCATACTTTGTCCAACCGGCCGTTGGTACTTTCCAACAGCGCTGAAATTACGATTGAGGTGGTTTCAGGGCGAGATGCGAGCGCTAATTTTGATATGCAGTCAATGGCATCTTTGTTGCAAGGGGACCGTATTGTGGTGACGCAGTCGCAGCACAAAGTGTGTTTTTTGCACCCGCAAGGGTGGTCTTATTTTGATACTTTGCGGCAAAAAATGCATTGGAATGAAGGAGCAGTCTGAACGTGAGCTTAAAACGCATTGTTTTACGTGACTTTGTAATTGTCAGCGAGTTGGAACTCGACCTATTGCAAGGCTTTACCGTGCTTACGGGCGAAACCGGCGCGGGAAAGTCAATTTTGATAGACGCTTTGCAACTGGTAACGGGTGCGCGTGCCGATACCAGCGTGATTCGCGAGGGAGCCACCCGCACCGAAGTATCAGCCGAGTTTGACAGCATGCCCGTACTAAATGCGTTGCTTGACGATGCGGGTTTTGATACGGCTGCGACCCTGCTATTGCGCCGCACGGTAGACCTGCAAGGGAAAAGTCGCGCCTGGGTCAATGGCAGCCCGGCCACCGTGCAGCAATTGCGTACCATTGGCGAACAGTTGCTGGATATCCATGGGCAGCATGCCTGGCAAAGCCTGACGCGCCCGGATGCGGTACGCTCTTTGCTCGATGGCTACGCTAAGGTGTCTACAACCGATTTGTCAAGCCTCTGGTCTAAATGGCGACAAGCGCAAATCACTTTGAGCCAAGCTCAAAATGCTCAGGATAATTTGCAGCGTGAGCGTGAGCGCATGTTGTGGCAAATTGGCGAGCTGGAAAAGCTCAACCCCTTGCCCGATGAGTGGGACGAGCTCAACATCCAGCACAGCCGTTTGTCCAACGGGCAGGCGTTGCTGGACGCGGCCCAAGGTGCTTTGCAAAGCCTGGAAGACGAAGACCACAATGCCTTGCGTGGTTTACATGCCGCTTTGCAGTTGCTGCAAAACCAGTCTGCGCTGGAGCCGGATTTTCAGAATCCGATAGAGTTGCTAGCTTCCAGCGTGGCACAAGTGGAAGACGCGGTGCACACCTTGCGTGCCTATGCCCGCCGTACCGAACTCGACCCCGATCGTTTGGCCGAGCTGGATGCCCGCATGTCGTTGTGGATCAGTTCGGCGCGGCGCTATAAACGTAATCCGTCAGAGTTGGCCGCGCTCTTGGCAAGCTGGCGCGAAGAGCTGGCTCAACTCGACGCAGCAGCAGACTTGGATGCGCTGAAGTTAGCTGAAACCAAAGCCAAAACTGCTTACATGAATGCAGCTAAAGCTATTTCCAAACAGCGCGCCAAAGCTGCGCCCTTGTTAGCTAAGTCCATAACACAGGCGATGCAAGGGCTGGGTATGCAAGGCGGGCAGTTTGTGGTGGAGCTGCAGGCCGCAGAGCCGATGCAAAGTGGTTTAGAAGACGTGGTGTTTTTAGCCGCGGGTCATGCCGGCAGTACGCCACGTCCGGTGGGCAAGGTCGCGTCCGGTGGTGAGCTGTCGCGCATGGCGCTGGCGATTGCGGTCACTACCAGCCAATTGGGCACGGCCCAAACCCTTATTTTTGACGAGGTGGACTCGGGTGTGGGTGGTGCGGTGGCCGAGACTGTCGGGCGTTTGATGCGTCAGTTGGGTGTGGATAGGCAAGTGCTTGCAGTCACCCATTTGCCGCAAGTGGCCGCCTGTGCTGATAATCACTTGGTAGTGGCTAAAAAAATGCAAGGTAGCGCTACCCTGAGCAGCGTAGGTGCTGTGCTGGGTGAGCAGCGCGTTCAAGAAATTGCGCGTATGCTGGGTGGCGAAAAGTTATCTAAAACCACCTTGGCGCATGCGCGCGAAATGCTACAAAACGGAATGTGAGTAATGCCTAGTCGTAAAAAGTCAACCCATTTGGTGCTGATTACCGGAATGTCGGGCTCCGGTAAATCGGTGGCTTTGCATGCCCTGGAAGACGCTGGTTACTATTGTGTTGATAATCTTCCGCCTGAATTGCTGCTGCCTTTTGTTCGCCTGGAGCGCAAGCATGCCGCCTACCATTTGGCAATTGCGATGGACGTTCGCAGTGCTTCGTCTTTGCCTTTGGTGCCGCC
>CALPVM020000090.1 GCA_943327015.2 Akkermansia muciniphila | reverse complement strand
GTTCAATAACCATCAGCGATGCGTTGGGTACATCCACACCTACTTCAATGACTGTGGTGCTTACCAACACGGCGATCTTGCCTTGGCTAAAGGCTGCCATCACCAATTTTTTTTCTTCAACCGGCATGCGTGAATGCAGCAATCCAACTTGCGCCTTTTCGCCGCTGGGAATCTCCGTCTGGCATAAGGCCTCGGCAAGCTCGGCATGCGTAGCAGTGGCATTGCTCAAATCAAGGGCTTCGCTTTCTTCTATCAGCGGGCATACCCAATACACCTGCCGCCCCAAAGCTATTTGGGCACGAATGCGCTCTATCACTTCCGCACGTCTGGCCTCGTTCACCACTTTGGTCACAATCGGTGTGCGTCCGGGAGGCAACTCGTCCAAGGTGGATACATCCAAGTCCGCATAGTAGCTCATAGCGAGTGTGCGGGGTATGGGGGTGGCCGTCATCATCAGCATATGCGGCTCCATGGAGTCGTGCTGCAACTTATTACGCAAGGCCAAGCGCTGCGCTACGCCAAAACGGTGCTGCTCATCAATCACCGCCAATGCGAGGTTTTTAAACTGCACTTTGTCCTGAATCAGGGCATGGGTTCCCACCACCAATGTTGCTGCACCACTGCCAATCAACTCCAACATAACGCGGCGCTCTTTGGCTTTTTGGGTACCGGTAAGCCATGCTGTAGTTACGCCCAATGGCTCCAACCAGCCCAAGAGCTTGCGAAAATGCTGCTCAGCCAGAATTTCGGTCGGCGCCATCAAGGCGCATTGCCAGCCTGCATCCATGCAAATAGCAGCAGCCAGCGCCGCCACCACGGTTTTTCCTGCACCGACATCGCCTTGCAACAAGCGGTGCATCGGCACCTTGCGCGCCATATCCTGCGCTATTTCGGCACTGACCCGTTGCTGCGCCTGTGTCAATGTAAAGGGCAACGCAGCCAACAATCTTGCATGCAAGGTATGGCCTGCGGGCACGATTAAACGCGGTGCTTGCTGAGCGGCACGTTTGCGACGCGCTTGCAACTGCGACAATTGTTGTGCCAGCAATTCTTCTGCTTTAAGGCGCTGCCACGCCGGGTGGCTGTGGTCTTGCAAGGTATGCAGCGACACATCGGGCGCAGGATGGTGCAAATACTGCAAAGCTTGGCGCAATGTCCACAATGATCCGTGGTTAAAGGCACTCAAATCGCCGGGCGCAAAGGTGTCTGACAATTCAGCACGCGCCAACCCTGCCAACACTGCCTTACGCAAATACAACTGCGGCAAACCGGCCACCGTGGGGTAGACAGGCGTGAGTGCCGTGGGCAAATCGCCTTGGGCGGGCTTAAAAGCCGGATGCAGCATGGTCCAGCCCGAAAAACCGCCTTTGATTTCACCCCGCACGCGAATGCGCTGCCCTACCGCCAATGTTTTTTGCTGGGATGGATAGAAATTAAAAAAGCGCAAGGTGCAAGTACCACTACCGTCATCGACCTGCACCACCATCTGTTTGCGCGACTGGTAGCTTACATCGCAGCGCAACACCACGGCTTCAATTTGAATGGCCTCGCCCTCACGCGCATCCCGCAGGGCAGAAATTCGGGTTTCATCTTCATAGCGCAAGGGCAAATGCAATGCAAAGTCAATATCACGCACCAAGCCCAAGGTACGCAGGGCTTTTTGGGGTCCTGTCAGGGCACTCTTGGGCGGTGTAGGTGATGCTTTCAAGGCAGTGGGGCACATGGGGTACTTTGTTTGCTGTCAAACTATACCGTACCCTGCTTGCAAGATTACTGGGATAATTGCAATTCAACGTGATCACACGCCACAAGGAGCCACTTTATGGGACAAGCCGCCAAAATTCCGGTTTTTACTGCCGCTGACTACTTGGCCTGGGAACCTATGCAAGTAGACCGGCATGAATATATAGACGGCGAAGTATTTGCCATGGCGGGCGCTGAAGACCGGCATGTGACTGTTGCTGGCAATTTATACATGCATTTGCGCCAACACTTAGCCGGTAGCCCATGCAAAACCTATATGAGCGACATGCGCCTGCAAGTGGCCGCTGCCAACAGTTACTTTTACCCCGATGTACTGGTAACCTGCAGTGCCACCGACCGTGCCAGCCCCACCATAAAATCCGAACCGAAACTGATTGCAGAAATTCTTTCCCCCAGCACGGCGGCCTACGATCGAGGTTTGAAGTTCAGCCACTACCGGCACATCCATACCTTAGAAGAATACCTGCTGATTGACCTTGATTCCCGCCTTACCGATTGTTACCGCAAAGGACCAGATGGCCTATGGGTGCTATACCCCTTTGCCGCGGGCGAAACAGTGCACCTTGCCAGTGTGGGTTTGGACATTTCTGCCGACCAGCTCTTTGCCGAAGTGGTTTAATTTTTCCTGTTTTTATTGAAATGCCCACCTCTTTACAACCGACAGAGCGTATGTTTACCCTGAGTGATTTTGACTTTCAGCTTCCAGAAGCATTGATTGCGCAGCACCCTGCTCCGCAACGTTCGGCTTCGCGCCTGCTGGATGGCACCGCATCTAATCCAGTGGATCGTATATTTCGTGATCTGCCCGGCCTGTTGCGCGCAGGCGACTTGCTGGTGTTTAACGACACCAAAGTCATCAACGCCCGTCTTTTTGGTTCTAAACCTTCTGGCGGCAAAGTAGAGCTGTTAGTGGAGCGCGTGCTTAATGGCAATCAGGTGGTTGCGCACATGCGGGTGAGTAAAAAGCCGGAAGTAGGCACCACCCTCACGCTCGAATGCGCCAGTGGCCACAACGATGGCTTTAGCGCCACCTTGCTCGGCCGCTGGCCAGATAACAACGGCACGCTTTTTAGGTTTGTGCTGTCCAACCACAGCGGCGATGACCCCTACACCTTGATGGAGCGCCACGGCCATTTGCCTTTGCCACCTTACATCACACACTCTGACTCGGCAGAAGACGCTCAACGCTACCAAACCGTATTTGCCAAAAACCCGGGTGCCGTTGCTGCGCCTACTGCTGCCTTGCATTTTGACGATGCACTTTTTGAAACGCTAGACAGCATGGGGGTAAAAAAGGCATTTGTAACACTGCATGTTGGGGCTGGCACGTTTCAGCCGGTTAAAACTGAAAACTTGGCCGAGCACCAGATGCACAGCGAGTGGTACAGCATTTCACCCGAAACCCAACAGACCATAGCAAACACCAAAGCCGCTGGATGCCGCGTTATTGCCGTAGGTACTACCTCTGTGCGCACCTTGGAGTCGTGGGCGCAAACCGGGCAAACCCAGGGCGATACCAACATATTTATTACACCGGGCTTTGCGTTTAAGGTGGTAGATGGGCTGATTACTAACTTTCACCTACCTAAATCTACGTTGATGATGTTGGTAAGTGCTTTTGCAGGTTATGAGCACATCATGCAGCTGTATACCCATGCCATTGCCCAAAGCTACCGTTTCTTTAGCTATGGCGATGCCATGCTACTTACGCGCCGCTAAGGCTGGCGGATATTCCACCTTTAAAACTTCAATCAAGCCTACACGCCCGGGCATGACCAGCTTAACCTCATCACCCTCCCGCGCTTTGAGCAAGGTGCGGGCAACGGGTGAAATCCAGCTGACATCGCCCTGCAAACTGTCGGACTCATCGATGCCCACTATCCGGATAGTGCGCTCTGTGCCATCTTCCTCGCAATAAGTCACCGTGGCGCCAAAAAAAATCTGGTCGTTACCATAGTGCAGCGCAGGGTCGGTCACCTCAGCAATTTCTAGGCGTTTGGTTAAAAAACGAATTCTGCGGTCAATCTCGCGCAGCCGTTTTTTGCCGTAGATGTAGTCGCCGTTTTCAGATCGGTCACCGTTGCTTGCAGCCCAATGCACTACGTCCACCACTTTGGGGCGTTCTACGTCAATCAGCTCCAGCAGTTCTTTTTGCAATCGTGCAAAGCCCTGTGGTGTGATGTAATTTTTGCTACCCGCAGGTAATGCGGGGAGTTGAAGTTCTTCCTCATCATTGGAGGGGCTATTAGGTACTGGTTGCGACATACCTGCAAATTGTAGCCCTTACATTTGAATGACCCCGTACCAACCCATACCTTTGTAGGTTTCATACCCTGGCGTGATGGAGTATCCCACTAGCTTGCCATCTTTGTCTTTATAGAACCCACGTGCTTCTCCATTGCTTTGCAGATCGACTTGTTCCGTCAGTACACCTTCACCATCCGAGCTCGCCAAAATGCGATGCTGGGAGTCCACCAGCATACAACGTGCTTTTTTACGCTCTTCTTCTGATAGGTTAACGCTATTCACAATGGCTTGTGCCTGCGGTGCCCAATCAAAAAATATAGCCAAAACACCAATCGGTTCGCCACTGGCACTACCCTCGCTGCGTATGGCTGTGGCATACGTAGCTACCGGCGCATTGTTCAGTAAACGCGAAGTTTGCACATCGGCCGCAACATACTCTCCGCCATTGGCTGTCGCCATGGCATCTTTAAACCATGGCACACCGCCTAAGCTGCGCCCCTGCACATGCGGGTACTGCTGGGGCCTGCCGTTAGCAACTACGTATCCCCGCGCATCCAAAATCCACAAATCAATATACACCGTGTAACTTTCCAGAATTACACCTAAACGGCTGGATGCAAACGTGGCAGTTTCATCACCGGGTTCCATCAGTGCGTCAACTACGGCAGCATCGGTTGCCCACCAGCGCACATCACAAGATCGTTCGTACAAATTGCGATCCATCACCTCAATCATATTTAGTGACATATCTGCCAATCGCGACCCTTGGTACGATTGCATTTGCGTGATCATGGTGTCACCCAAATCCAACAGCTCAGCGATAGAGCCCGATAAATCGGTAGTTAGTTGGCCGGAAATGTCTGAAATTTGTTCAGATATATGCTTAAGTTGATTGGCCACTACGCCAAAACCGCGGCCGGATGGACCCGCCCGCGCAGCCTCTATCAAAGCATTGAGTGCCAAGTATTTTGCCTCGCGGTTGATGTGGACAATGCGTGATATTTTTTGATCTGCTATCGCCCCCACTTTTCGCGATAGCTCCACGATTTGTACAGCTTCAGACATACGCTCTCCTGACATTGATATTCATCAATGCAAGAAAGCAAAATTTAAGCCATGGCGTTTATGAAACCGCTTGTTGTGCCGCTTTAATCATGTCAGCCGCTTTTTCGGCAATCATGATCACCGGTGCGTTGGTGTTGCCACTCACAACCTCCGGCATAATGGACGCATCTACCACGCGCAAACCTTGCAAGCCGTGCACTCGAAGCTGCGCATCCACCACATCCATCGGGCCATTGCCCATACGGCAACTGCCGACCGGGTGGTACACCGTATCTGCGTAGTTACGAATAAACTGCTCAATCTCAATATCACTGTTGGCACTGGCTGATCTGGGCGCTTCTTTACCACCCAAACGCGCAAGCACCGGCTGCTGCAAAACATTACGCATGATTTTGAAAGCACGAATCATGCGATCCATGTCGTCGCGCTCACCCAAAAAGTTAAGGTCAATCAGCGGTGTATCAAAAGGGTCTTTGCTGGCAAGTTTTACGCTACCGCGGCTCAAGGGGCGCAGCAAGCACACATGGCACGAATACCCATGCCCCAGCACCGGAGTGCGACCATGGTTTACCAACTTGCCCACCACAAAGTGGAATTGAATATCCGGGCGCTTTTCGACGGGCTGGCTTTTAACAAAACCACCAGCCTCTGCAATGTTGGAGGTTAACATGCCAGTGCGCTTTTTGCGCCACTCAAAAATACCCTTAATGGCAGCCCACGTTCCAGCTAAGGAAACACCAAATGTTTCAGTTAACTTGGGTGCATTGACCACTTGCACCACATCAATATGGTCATGCAGATTTTCGCCCACACCGGATAGCTCGTGCACCACGGCAATACCTTTGTCCATTAAATGCTGCTTGGGGCCAATCCCCGATAGCATGAGCAACTGCGGCGACTGGAACGCCCCCGCACACAGCAACACCTCGCGGCTGGCACGCAATTGCTTGGTTTGCCCTTGGTGGACAAACTCAACACCCACCGCACGCTTATGCTCCATTAATATTTGGGTGGTAAGTGCGCCGGTATACACATGCAAGTTAGGGCGCCCCATGTTAGGTTTGAGATAGCCCTTGGCTGCGCTAAAGCGCTCACCGTTTTTGTGGGTAACCTGGTACATGCCTACACCTTCTTGGCCTATGCCATTGAAGTCGGAGTTAACGGCAAAGCCGGCTTGCCTTCCAGCTTCTACAAATACCGAGCTCAACGGTGTTGGGCTGGTCAAGTTCATCACATGCAATGGGCCACCTTGGCCATGGTAAGCATCAGCACCCCGCGCATTGTCTTCAGCCTTTATAAAATAAGGCAACACATCGTTGTAAGACCAACCTGCATTACCCAACGCAGCCCAATGGTCGTAGTCCTCACGCTGACCACGGATATAAATCATGGCATTGATGGAGCTGGATCCACCTAAGGTTTTTCCACGCGGCTGATAGCCCTTGCGACCATTCAACCCCGGTTGCGGTACCGTATTCAATTTCCAGTTGGCCTGCCCTGTTTGCGCCAACACCGCCAAGCCTGCAGGGCAATGGATAAATACACTGTCATCCGGGCCACCAGCTTCCAGCAGCGCAACGTTGATAGATGGGTCTTCTGACAAACGCGCAGCCAGCACACAGCCAGCCGAGCCACCACCCACAATCAGGTAATCAAACGTATGCGAAGTCATGTTTTTACTTTCCATTTCAGAAACAACAAACCACTATGTTAACCGCACTCAGATTAGGGTTAACCCCAAGCTCTTTTAGGCATTAAGCTCTGTATTTATATTTTGCACAATTTAATTGCACGCTACAATAGACGCATGTTAAATAATAAGTCACTCTGCCCATCAAATGCCTTGCTTCTGGACAAGCAGCTGTGTTTTGCCTTGTATTCATCGTCCTTGGCCATGACCAAGCTCTACAAACCATTGCTCGAAACAATGGGGCTCACCTATCCACAGTACTTGGTTTTACTGGTGCTTTGGGAAACAGACCATCAAAGCGTTTCTTCTTTGGGTGATCGCCTATTTCTGGACTCCGGCACCTTAACCCCTTTGCTCAAACGCATGGAAACCAGCGGCTGGCTAGCAAGACAACGCAGCAAAGACGATGAGCGCAGCGTTATTGTGTCTCTAACAGAAAGCGGCCAAGCGTTACGCAATGCCGCCCAACACATTCCCACCCATTTAATGGAAGCCTCTGGTTGCACCCAGCCAGAGCTTAATGAGCTCACCCTGCAACTGCAAAAACTCCGTAACCGCATAACTTACTGCATAAAGCAATGATTTTTTAACCCGCTCACCCAAGAGCACAACCCGAAGGAAACCACCATGACCGCCAAAATTGAAAAAGTAATTTACCAAGCCAACGCCACATCCACCGGTGGACGCGATGGCACCACCCGCACTTCAGACGGTTTACTGGATTTAAAACTTGCAGTACCCAAAGAAATGGGCGGCCCTGGCAACGGCGTCAACCCCGAGCAGTTATTTGCCGCAGGTTACAGCGCCTGCTTTATTGGTGCCATGAAGTTTGTAGCGGGCATGCAAAAAATTGCCTTGCCTGCAGACACCAGCATCAATGCCACCGTGGGCATTGGGCAAATACCAGCAGGGTTTGGAATTGAAGTACAGCTGGCAGTGAGTATTCCCGGTATGGAGCACGCTGCTGCCCAAGCACTGGTAGAGAAGGCACACGCCGTATGCCCTTACTCCAATGCTACACGCGGCAATATTGAAGTCACTATTACCGTGGTGTAAGCAGAAATTAAAACGCGAAAGTACTTTGCAACCACAGGCGCGTAGCGCCAGACCTGCCGTCCGAGTTATTGCCATTGGCATCTCGGGCGGGGTTGTCACCGGTGCGGGTGGCAAGCGTTAGCATCACCTGGCGCCCCGGTGCAGGCGTCCATGCCAATGAGCCACCTACGCCTGAGAGGTCGTAGTTGTTGGGCACATTGGGGTTGGAACTATTCCAGTTGTCGTACAATTTTTTACGTTGCTGCACTGAGCCATAGTCCATAAAGCCCAAGGCACTCCACTTGTTGTTGATTTCGTAGCGGTATTCGAGATTCAACATCCAGCCAGAATCGCCGGCACCCTCGCCCGATGGATAAGCCCGCACACCCTGTGCACCACCCAATACAAATTTTTCGGATGAATCCAGATTTTTGCCAGCATACTGCGCTGAAGCTGCGCCATATAACGCAGACTGTTTAGTAAGCCTTAGCAGGTGGGAGGCCAGAAAAAATACCTTAGCAAAATTTCCTTGCGTTTGCGCCCCGGCTTCATCCTGCGTCTGCTCATTTGCTACTGCATCCAGATTAATGTTGCCAGCGGTCAACTGCACCCCGTAGGTGGTAAAGCCGCCCAACCCTGACCAGCCCAGCATATTACTG
>CALPVM020000089.1 GCA_943327015.2 Akkermansia muciniphila | reverse complement strand
ACCCTCATCAAAACTCAAGTCATCACAAAAGATAATGAACTTTTCAGGCCGATCGGCCACCAAATCGACAATGTCTGATAAGTCGACCAAATCGGCTTTATCTACCTCTATCAAACGCAGCCCATGCTGGGCATAGGTATGCAAACAAGCGCGAATAAGGGACGATTTACCCGTACCCCGTGCACCTGTAAGCAGCACGTTGTTGGCTGGCAATCCTTTGACAAACTGTTCGGTATTGCGCTGGATTTTCTCTTTTTGTACATCCACCTCTTTGAGTGCGTCCAAGGTCATGGCACCCACATGCCGCACAGGGTCTAGTCGTGCTTGGCCTGATATGCGTTTGCGGTATCTGAATGCTATAGATGCATTCCAATCAGGTGCTTCGAGTGAATGCGGCAAGGAAGATTCCACCCGCTGCATAAAAAGCGTCGCGCGCGCTATAAACTCAGACCATTGGTCGCTCATGGAAGGTATTTTAAGAACGGTAGTCGGCGTTAATCGTCACATACTCGTGGCTAAAGTCGCAGGTCCACACCGTTTGGGTGGCTGTGCCGCGCCCCAATCCAACCCGCACCGTGATTTCGCTTTGCTTCATCACCCGCTGGCCATCTTCTTCACGGTAACTGGGGTTGCGCCCGCCAAGGGTCGCTACATGCACATCATCCAGATGCAACTCAATCAAACTTTGGTCTAAGTCAGCAATTCCGGCGTAACCCACCGCTGCCAGAATACGCCCCAGATTCGGGTCGCTGGCAAAGAACGCTGTTTTCACCAAAGGCGAGTGGGCAATGGCATAGGCCACTTGGCGGCATTCGTCTTCGGTTTTTCCGCCCTCTACCTGCACACTAATAAACTTGGTGGCACCCTCGCCATCGCGCACAATGGCTTGAGCCAGCTTACGCGCTACCTCCAGCATAGCGGCTTTGAGCGCCTGGCCATCGGCACTGTCTAAAGACTCAATGGTGACATTACCCGCCTTGTTGCTGGCAATTACCACAAAAGAGTCATTGGTAGAAGTATCACCATCTACCGTTACGCGGTTAAAGGATCCTTCAGCCAACTCAAAAGCCAATTGCTGCATTACGGCTTGGCTTACACATGCATCGGTCGCCATAAAGCCCAGCATGGTGGCCATGTTGGGTCGAATCATGCCGGCACCCTTGCTGATGCCACTAATGCTGACCAACTTGCCACCGATCTGAACCTGCGCCCCGAACGCCTTAGCAATGGTGTCGGTCGTCATGATGCCCTCTGCGGCACGCACCCAATGGTCGGGCTGGGCATTGGCAATAGCGGCATCCAGCCCGGCAATAATGCGGTCTGCAGGAAGCGGCTCCATAATCACACCGGTAGAAAACGGCAATATCTGTTCAACGGCAATGTCTAAGCGCTGAGCCAGTGCAATACACGTGCTGCGTGCGCGCACCATACCGTCCGCACCGGTACCTGCATTGGCATTACCGGTATTAATCAACAAAGCGCGTATTTGCTGACCGCTGTTCAAGTGCTCACGGCACATTTGTACTGGTGCGGCACAAAAGCGGTTGGTGGTAAACACGCCTGACACACTGGCCCCAGCATCGAGCAGCACCACGGTCAAGTCTTTGCGTCCAACTTTACGCACGCCCGCTTCAGCAACACCAATACGAACGCCGGCAATCGGGTACAGATCAGCAGGATTAGGAGAAACAAGATTTACAGGCATATAAAACCTTTACACTAATTTGCCGTGGCAGTGTTTGTATTTTTTACCACTGCCACACGGACAAGGCTCATTGCGACCGACCCGTGGTACTTCAGCTGAACGGCTCTGGGCTTCGCTGACTAAGGTACTGGCAGACGTAGTTTCAACCTCTCCGGTTTCAGTGGGCGCGCTGTAGGTAACGTTGGCAATATTCTCACCACGGCTCTCAAACTCTTGCGCTGCCTCGTCCAATTGTTCACTGGACTGAATGTTCACGGTCATCAGCAAACGGGTCACTTCGTTTTTAACCGAATCAAGCAACTGTCCAAACAGTTCGAACGCTTCGCGTTTGTACTCCTGCTTGGGTTGCTTTTGGGCGTAACCACGCAAATGGATGCCCTGACGCAAATGGTCCAAGGCACTCAAATGGTCGCGCCAGTGGGTGTCTATGCTCTGCAACAGCACCATGCGTTCAAACTGGGTAAAGTTACCCTGCCCTACTTGGTCAAGTTTGTTTTGGAACAGCGTATTGGCTGCCTGCACTACGGTGTTTAACAGGTCATCATCCGTAATGGCACTGGCATCTGCCACTTGCTTTTGCAAGTCGAGGTGGATGTGCCATTCATCCGCCAATACTTTTTGCAGGGTTTTGATGTCCCACTGCTCTTCTACCGATTCAGCGGGTACATACTGGCGTACCAGGTCTTGAAAGCAGCCTTCACGTAACGATGCAATCTGGGCATTCAAGTCTTGGGCATCCAAAATGGCGTTGCGCTGTTGGTAAATGACCTTGCGCTGGTCGTTGGACACATCGTCGTACTCCAACAACTGTTTACGCATATCAAAATTGCGGGCTTCTACTTTACGCTGGGCACTTTCGATGCTGCGGGTCACAATGCCGGCTTCAATGGCCTCACCTTCCGGCATTTTGAGTCGATCCATAATCGACTTGACCCGGTCACCGGCAAAAATACGCATCAGTGAGTCGTCTAAACTCAAATAAAACCGCGATGAACCGGGGTCGCCCTGGCGGCCGGAACGACCACGTAACTGGTTATCAATCCGGCGCGACTCGTGGCGCTCGGTGGCAATAATGCGCAAACCACCCAATGCTTTGACTTGCTCGTGTTCTTTGCTCCACTCAGTGCGCAATGCTTCAATTTTGGCAGCTTTTGCAGCTGCGTCCAATGCGCCATCTTCCTGCAAGGCCTCAATCGCTTTTTCGATACTACCACCCAACACAATGTCGGTACCACGACCCGCCATATTGGTGGCGATAGTGATCATTTTTGCCCGACCCGCCTGCGCCACAATATCGGCCTCGCGCGCATGTTGCTTAGCGTTCAGCACCTGATGTGGCAGCTTTTCTTTGGTCAGTAACTGGGCAATGATTTCAGAGTTTTCAATCGATGTGGTACCCACCAGCACTGGCTGTCCGCGCTCATAGCATTCACGGATATCCTGAATAGCCGCAACGTATTTTTCTTTGGTTGTTTTGTAGACACGGTCGAGCTGGTCTTCGCGCTTGCTGATGCGGTTGGGGGGAATAACCGTTGTCTCCAAGCCATAAATTTCCTGAAACTCATAGGCCTCGGTATCGGCAGTACCCGTCATGCCGGCCAATTTACCGTACAGCCTGAAATAATTTTGGAAGGTAATGGAGGCCATGGTCTGGTTCTCGGCTTGGATCTGCACCCCTTCCTTGGCCTCTACCGCCTGATGCAGACCATCACTCCAACGGCGCCCGGTCATCAAGCGGCCGGTAAATTCATCCACAATCACAATCTCTCCGCCTTGCACCACATAGTGTTGGTCTCGGTGGTAGAGGTGGTTGGCACGCAACGCAGCATACACATGGTGCATGAGCGTAATATTGGCGGGGTCGTAGAGTGAGGCACCAGCAGGAATCAAGCCCATCTCTGCCAATACCTGCTCCGCAGTTTCGTGTCCACGCTCGGTTAAAAACACCTGATGGCTTTTTTCATCTACGGTAAAGTCGCCGGGCTTGATTACACCCTCACCGGTGCGGGGGTCTTCTTCACCTTCCTGGCGCACCAAGCGGGGCACAATTTTGTTAATAGCCACATACATGGCAGTGTGGTCTTCGGCCTGACCACTGATAATGAGCGGCGTGCGTGCCTCGTCAATCAAAATCGAGTCTACTTCGTCCACAATGGCGAAGTTCAAACCACGTTGCACCCGGTCTGCCACCTCATACACCATGTTGTCGCGCAGGTAATCAAAACCGTATTCGTTATTGGTACCGTAGGTAATGTCAGCCTGATAGGCCGCTTGCTTCACTTCGCGCGGCACGTGTGGCAAGTTAATGCCTACGGTTAATCCTAAAAAGTTGTACAGACGCCCCATCCACTGTGCGTCGCGGCTGGCAAGATAGTCGTTCACTGTGACCACATGCACACCCTTGCCGCTGAGGGCATTCAAGTACACCGGTAAAGTGGCTGTCAGAGTTTTACCTTCGCCGGTACGCATTTCAGAAATTTTGCCGTAGTGCAAGGCCATACCGCCCAACATCTGTACATCAAAATGCCGCATTTTCATAATGCGCTTGGAGCCCTCGCGCACCACGGCAAAGGCTTCCGGCAATAAATCGTCCAGAGACTCGCCTTTAGCCACCCGGTCTTTAAACTCTTGGGTTTTGGCGCGTAGTGTCTCATCTGTCAGCAGCTGGAACTGGGGCTCCAAAGCGTTAATGCGCGCAACCACGGTGCGGTACTGTTTTAACAAGCGGTCATTACGACTACCGAAAATTTTGGTCAGGAAATTAATAGCCATGCAAGCAAGACTGGCCTGCGCCCCACCATGGGGCTTACAGATCAGCACAGTCCTTTATATAAGAATCTGGGTAAATAAGGGGCTTACCAGTGAAATACAAGCCTAGGCCATGCACTATCACCAAAAAAACCAACTCGCCATTTTAACGCGGTCAAACCACCAATCGCATTACTTAGCACTTGCCAATTTAGTACCCGTATTTTTTCGGCCCGCTGTCAGAAATTTTTGAGGATCTTGCGGTACACCTTGCACCAGCACTTCAAAGTGCAAATGGGGACCGGTAGAACGCCCCGTATTACCCACCTCAGCAATTTTCTGCCCGAATTTAATCAAGTCGCCTTTTTTTACCAAAACACGCGAAGCATGTGCATAACGCGTAACCAAGTCATTGCCATGGTCAATTTCAACCATATTTCCATATTGCGCGTGGTACTCCTGCGTAACCACAATACCGCCTGCAGCAGAGTAAATCGGCGTACCCACAGGTGCAGGATAATCCAGACCGGTATGCAAAGCAGAACGCCCGTTCAACGGATCTATACGCCAGCCAAATGAAGACCCAAGCTCTGAACCCAGAATGGGTTGACGTGCAGGAACCATCATTTTTTTGATTTTTTGCTCAAATAAGCGCGACTCCACCACAGTCAGTAAATCAGTGCGTTGTTGAGCCGCAAGATCTAGAGCGTTGAGAGTGGACTCTAACTCCATCATGCTCAGACTACGCCCCTCCAACAAGACTCCGCCTTGACCAGGTTGCACCTTAATATCCGCAGGATTGATGCCCGCCAAACCGGATACGCGCTGCCCAAGGGACTCCAGTTGAAGTAGTTTGGCCTGCATTTCACCCAATCTACGCGCCATAACATCGATGTTTTCACGCATATATTTGTCGCGCTGCGCCAGATCTTGCACAGACCCCAACTGCTGGTTTCCTATGTTGAAGACCCAATGAAAAAAGAATGCCGAAAAAATCAGCAATACTGCACAAAAGGCAGAAAGTGCCAATATTAGTTTAATGCCACTCAAATGAATCGCCCGGCTTCTTGCCATCCAAGCATCCATGATAATCAACTGCATTCAATAACCTTTCTTATTCAGGGTATGAACCACCGCAAAAACTCCATGACGTTGCTACAAGCAACGCAAGAATCGCCTGTTCTGGCGCATCTTGCAGACCTTACACGGGAGTCAACTGCGCGCCTCAAAGCAATAGAACCCCTGCTACCTGCGGGGTTGAGGTCAGCGGTCAAGGCCGGTCCTATAGATAAAACCGTATGGTGCGTTATTTTAGACAATAATTCTGTGGCTGCCAAATTTCGACAGTTACTGCCCTCGTTAGAGGCCCACTTACGATCCAAAGGTTTTGATGTGCAGAGTATACGCATCAAGGTCAACAGCGCACGCAACACGCCACACTAAACCGCGACTTCAAATACAACTATCGTTATGTCATCTATCGCAGACCTTCGAAAAAGCTACGAACGTGCCGAGCTCAATGAGAACGCCTCACATGCCAACCCGCTGCATCAATTTGAACAATGGCTGAATGAGGCCATTAACGCAAAAATTCCCGAACCCAATGCAATGACGTTGGCGACAGTGGCTAGCAATCTGCGCCCCTCTACCCGTGTCGTACTGATTAAGGGTATAGACACCCGCGGCATTGTTTGGTACACCAACTACCACAGCCGCAAGGGACACGAACTGGCGGGCAACCCGTTTGCGGCTTTGCAGTTTCATTGGGTAGAACTTGAACGCGTGGTGCGAATTGAGGGCAGGGTTGAAAAAATTTCGCCCGAAGAAAGTGACGCTTATTTTAATAGCAGACCTCTGGACTCACGTATTGGCGCTTGGGCCTCGCCGCAAAGCGAGGTGATTGAAGGGCGCAGTGTTTTGCTTGGCAATGCAGCCAAGTATGCGGCACAATTCATGCTTAACCCTCCGCGTCCGCCCCATTGGGGAGGATTTAGATTGATGCCGGATACATTTGAATTTTGGCAAGGTCGCAAAAGTCGTCTACATGACAGGCTGCGTTACACCTCTGATGTGGATGGAGATTGGGTGCGCGAACGCCTGGCGCCTTAAGCCCTATTTCTTTTCTTGATTTAGTGAATGACGCCGTGAACCAATGCATTAAAATCAAAAATGTTGCTCTTATTGAAGACTTAAATCGTTTCATACGCCTTCCATTCGACCTTCTTTCATTAAACCATGCCTTACACACACAATTTTTGTGACTCCTTGCCTCCTACCGGCAAATATGGCAGGTCAAATGCATTTGGCGCAAAGCCGAAGGTCGAGCAAAAAGCCGCACAAATGCGGGCTAGTCGAATTACCGCTGAACAGCTCCGTTTTTATAAATTATTAGCCCTATCCGAAACACTCACCCGTCAAATGGAATCCGTCAGTTCTTTGGCGGATGCCCACCGCTCTGCCTACTGGGGAACCGTCCGGCCATTAGAAGATGAGCGCGAAAAACTGATGCGCGACATGGCTTTGTGGCTTGATCTGCGCCTGCAATCCAAAGGATTAAGTTCCAAGCAACGCTGGATGGCACGCGAAATGATTTGCAACCTTACCGCCGACCTGGCTATGGAAGGTGATGAAGCCATGCGGATTTTGCATGACAAGCACAGTCTTAAAACGCTAGCCGACGAAGAAAATGCAGCGCTAGCTGGCATGCAGCAATTCATGAAAAAGATACTGGGCTATGCGCTGCGTAGCATTCCTATGCCAGCGCCCGCAAATAACGACCCTATTCAGTGGGAGCAGCAGTCACTTTTTGAACCAGAGCCTGAGCAGCGCCCAACATGCAATTACATTCACTCTACTACCCAGCAAAAGAGTGAGAAGTCAGCAGCGCAAACCCTTGCTGAGCAACTTGCGCACGATGCCGAAGAAACCCTTCGTACTATTTACCGGCAGCTGGTAAGCAGTCTCCATCCAGACCGTGAGCCAGACCTTAAAGAGCGCGAGCGTAAAACTGCCCTAATGAAAGAAGTAAACACCGCGTACGAGCGAAGAGATCTGCATGTATTGCTGCGCTTGCAAATGCGGGTTAATTTATCCAGCAACCACAAAATGGCTGCTTTGGCTCGTGAAAAAGTCACTTCGCTCATTAATATGCTGAAAGACCGAACCAAGTCTTTAGAGCAGCAAGTGTATGAAATTCAGCGCCAAATGCGTTTTGAATTTGGTTTATCAGACTACCAGCACATCAGTGCCGCAGTACTCAAGCGCCATCTGATGACGCAAAAGCAAAATCTAGAATCCGACATTCACATGATCTCGCGCGATTTGCAACGGGTGCAAAACGACAGTGAGCTCAAACGCTGGTTAAGCGAGCAACACAAGCTCACCAACCACCGCAGCGAACAAAACTCTCTGTCGCTATCCGGTCTGTTTTAAGCAGCGCTTACTTCACTGCCGCAGCATCGGTCATGCGGTAGTACAGTCCAAACGGGTCGTCTTTTAAAACAGCAAACTGCCCCTCTATAACTACCGCCTCCATAGAGTACTTCACCGGGGTTTTGGTTCTAACCTCGACCATGCTCTCCGGCCCTCCTGGAATACAAAATGAACAGGTCAACGGCACCGAGCTGATTAAAAAATGTTTTTGTTTCTCACCGGGTTCCAGCGGCATCATAAAACCCTGAACACGCTGGCGCGTTTGGTGCATGGCTTGCACTGGAGCAGAAAACACCGGCAAAATGCGGTTTTTTTCTTGCTTGGTTTTAACTTCGGTAAGCACCGACCACGGCACTACATCGGCACGGTCTTTCAGAGGTGCAAACGGACTGTTGGGGCTGTGTACACCTGCACCCGACCCGCTAGGAACACCCCCTGCAATAGGAGAACCCAAAACAGGGAATTCGTCCTGAGCCAACGCACCAAAACACAACCCGCTGACACAAGAAAAAATAACTGCAGACCTGATGACCCACCCGTGCATGCTAATCCTTTAACCGTTGATTAAACTAACTT
>CALPVM020000088.1 GCA_943327015.2 Akkermansia muciniphila | reverse complement strand
GCTTCCATTTGCGCTTCTACCGACAAGGGTACGTGTACCGCCATCTGGTCACCGTCAAAGTCGGCATTGAACGCCGAACATACCAAGGGGTGCAGTTGAATTGCTTTACCCTCGATCAGGATTGGCTCAAACGCCTGAATGCCCAAGCGGTGCAAGGTAGGCGCACGGTTCAGCATAATGGGGTGCTCTTTGATCACCTCTTCCAGAATGTCCCACACCACCGGTGTGCCCGATTCGACTTCCTTCTTTGCCGCCTTGATGGTAGTGGCAACACCCATTGCTTCAAGACGTGCAAAAATGAACGGCTTGAACAATTCGAGCGCCATCAGTTTAGGCAGACCGCACTGGTGCAGCATGAGTGTAGGACCGACGGTAATAACTGAACGACCCGAATAGTCTACGCGCTTACCCAGCAAGTTCTGACGGAAGCGACCGCTCTTTCCCTTAATCATATCTGCCAATGATTTGAGCGCGCGCTTATTAGCTCCAGTCATGGCCTTACCACGTCGACCGTTGTCTAACAAACTATCCACCGACTCTTGAAGCATACGCTTTTCATTACGCGCAATAATCTCTGGCGCCTTGAGCTCCAACAAACGTCGCAGTCGGCTGTTACGATTAATGACACGGCGGTACAGATCATTCAAATCGGAAGTGGCAAAACGACCACCATCCAACGGCACCAAGGGACGCAAATCAGGCGGAAGCACAGGCAACACGTCCAGTACCATCCACTCAGGCTTAATGCCGGATTTTTTGAATGCTTCCAGCACTTTTAAGCGCTTAGAGTTTTTCTTAACTTTAAGCTCAGAGCCGGTTAAGTCACCGCGCAGGCGCTCAATTTCACTTTCAATATCAATGCCTTGCAGCAGATCCTTGATACCCTCTGCACCCATCTTAGCTTGGAATTCATCACCATACTCTTGGAATTTGGCGTCGAAGTCGTCTTCTGACATGATGCTGAATTTCTTCAACTGGGTCATGCCAGGGTCTGTGACAACGTATGCTTCAAAGTACAGCACACGCTCAATGTCGCGCAGAGTCATGTCCAGCACCAAACCCAAACGACTTGGCAAGGACTTTAAAAACCAGATGTGGGCGCACGGTGCAGCCAAGTCAATGTGACCCATGCGTTCGCGTCGCACTTTGGTTTGGGTTACTTCTACGCCGCACTTTTCGCAAATAACACCCCGGTGCTTTAGGCGTTTGTATTTGCCGCACAAGCATTCGTAGTCTTTGATAGGGCCAAAAATCTTGGCACAAAACAATCCATCGCGCTCGGGCTTAAAGGTGCGGTAGTTAATGGTTTCTGGCTTTTTAACTTCGCCATACGACCAGGAACGGATTTTTTCCGGCGAAGCCATGCCCACTTTGATAACTTCAAAGTGCTCATCAGGCGTGAACTGTTTGAACAGGTCGAGTAAAGATTTCATGTGACTCTTTCCCTTCTATTTAAGAACGTTCGAGTTCAATGTCCAGCCCCAAGGAACGGATTTCCTTGACCAGCACGTTGAACGATTCAGGCATACCAGCTTCGATGGAGTGTTCGCCCTTGACGATACTCTCGTACACCTTGGTACGACCCACCACGTCATCAGATTTGACGGTTAACATTTCTTGCAGTGTGTAAGACGCGCCATAGGCTTCGAGCGCCCAGACCTCCATCTCACCAAAACGCTGTCCACCAAACTGGGCTTTACCGCCCAATGGCTGTTGTGTGACTAAGCTGTAAGGACCGGTAGAACGGGCATGCATCTTGTCGTCAACCAAGTGGTGGAGTTTAAGCACATGCATGTAACCCACGGTTACCGGACGTTCAAATTGCTCACCACTACGGCCATCGAACAAATGCGCCTGTGTGCGGGTTGCCGTCAAGCCCTTAGCTGCTGCAACGTCCTCGGGGTATGCGAGTTGGAGCATGTTGCGAATTTCTTCTTCGGTAGCACCATCAAATACGGGCGTCGCAAAGGTCGCACCGGTAGACAAATTACCGGCCATCTCAAGCACCTCGTTATCACTGAGTTGTGACAAGTCTTCTTTACGACCTGAGCTGTTATAAATCGACTCCATAAAGCCGCGCATTTCTGCAACTTTGGATTCAGCCTGTAGCATATCGCCAATGCGCTGACCCAAACCTTTAGCAGCCCAGCCCAAGTGCACTTCCAGCACCTGCCCCACGTTCATACGTGATGGCACACCCAGCGGGTTGAGCACGATGTCGCACGGTGTACCGTCAGCCATGTAAGGCATGTCTTCCACCGGAACAATTTTGGAGACCACACCCTTGTTACCATGGCGGCCGGCCATTTTGTCACCAGGCTGCAGACGACGCTTAACAGCGATGTAAACCTTGACCATCTTCAACACACCTGCTGGCAACTCGTCGCCTTGGGTGAGTTTTTTACGCTTTTCTTCAAAGGCCATGTCAAAGCTGTGGCGTGTTTGCTCCAAAGAGTTTTTAATGCTCTCCAGTTGCGCTGCTACTGCCTCGTCTTCTGGGCGAATATCGAACCAATGGAATTTTTCGACCGACTCCAAGTAGGTCTTGTCGATAATTGCACCCTTGGCCAAACGCTGAGGACCACCGTTGGCAACTTTGTCGCACAACAGTTTTTCGATACGGGCAAAGGCATCCGCCTGCACAATACGTAGCTGATCGTTCAGGTCAAGACGGAAACGCTTGAGTTCGTCATCAATAATTTGTTGTGCACGGCGGTCACGCTGAATACCTTCACGGGTAAACACCTGCACATCAATCACGGTGCCTTGAGAACCTTGATCTACGCGCAAAGAAGTGTCTTTAACGTCGCTGGCCTTCTCGCCGAAAATGGCACGCAGCAATTTTTCTTCAGGTGTCAGAGTGGTTTCACCCTTGGGAGTTACTTTACCCACCAGCGTATCGCCGGGCTGCACTTCGGCACCCACGTAAATAATGCCAGACTCGTCCAAACGGTTGAGTTGTTGCTCACTCAGGTTCGGAATATCGCGGGTAATTTCTTCAGAGCCCAACTTGGTGTCACGCGCCATGACAACCAGTTCTTCGATATGGATCGAGGTGTAGCGATCATCGGCCACCACGCGCTCACTTATCAAAATCGAATCTTCGAAGTTATAACCGTTCCAGGGCATAAATGCCACCAGCATGTTCTGACCCAACGCCAATTCACCCAAATCGGTGGATGCGCCATCGGCAATTACATCGCCCTTTTGCAGTACGTCACCGCGCTTGACGATTGGACGCTGATGGATATTGGTGTTTTGGTTGGAGCGTTGGTACTTGATCAGGTTGTATATATCAACACCCACCTCGCCTGCCACTGCTTCTGCGTCGTTCACACGCACCACCACACGACTAGAGTCCACGTAGTCAACAACACCACCACGGTTAGCCGTTACCACAGTACCGGAGTCGACTGCTGAAACGCGCTCAATGCCAGTACCTACAAACGCTTTTTCAGGGCGTAAAACAGGTACCGCCTGACGCTGCATGTTCGCACCCATCAAGGCGCGGTTAGCATCATCGTGCTCGAGGAATGGAACCAATGAGGCCGCCACAGATACGATCTGCGCTGGGGATACGTCCATGTATTGCACACGCTCAGCACCTACCATAATGGACTCACCCTTTTCACGGGCAGACACCAGGTCACCGGTCAGGGTGCCGTCTTTGTCCAAAGCGGCATTGGCCTGTGCAATCACATATTTACCTTCTTCGATGGCAGACAAATAGTCGATCTGCATCGTTACTTTGCTATCCACCACGCGGCGGTACGGGGTTTCAATGAAGCCGTATTCGTTCAAGCGTGCATACAATGCCAATGAGTTGATCAGACCAATGTTAGGACCTTCAGGTGTTTCGATTGGGCATACACGACCGTAGTGGGTCACGTGCACGTCACGCACCTCAAAGCCAGCACGTTCACGTGTCAAACCACCTGGGCCCAATGCAGATACACGACGCTTGTGTGTGATTTCTGACAATGGGTTGGTTTGGTCCATGAACTGCGACAACTGTGATGCACCGAAAAACTCTTTGAGAGCCGCTGAAATGGGCTTGGAGTTAATCAGATCATGCGGCATGAGCGGCTCTTGTTCGGCCTGACCTAAACGCTCTTTAACAGCTTTTTCAATCCGCGCCAATCCGGTGCGGTATTGGTTTTCTGCCAATTCACCTACGCAACGAACACGACGGTTACCCAAGTGGTCGATGTCATCGACGTCGCCACGGCCATTGCGCAAGTCCACCAGAATTTTGACCACAGCCAAAATGTCTTCGTTGGTCAGCACCATAGGGCCGGTTGCATCGTTGCGACCCATTTTGGCGTTGAACTTCATCCGGCCAACGCGCGACAGATCATAGGTATCTGGGTTGTAGAACAAGCGCTGGAACAAAGCCTGTACTGCGTCTTCGGTTGGTGGTTCGCCGGGGCGCATCATGCGGTAAATAGCAACGCGCGCGCTGAACTCATCCGCTGTTTCATCGGTACGCAATGTTTGCGAAATGTAGGCACCTTGGTCCAACTCATTGGTAAAGATGCAAGGCAAATCTTTCACGTCTGCTTGGCGCAGTTTTTTCAGCAGGGTTTCGGTCAACTCTTCGTTGGCCTTTGCTACGATTTCACCGGTTTCTGGATCGACAATATTGCGAGCCACAACACGGCCCAACAGAAAATCTTCAGGTACGGTAATGTGCGTGGTGCCCGATTGCTCGAGATCGCGGGTATGACGGGCAGTAACGCGCTTGTCCTTGGCCACGACTACTTTGCCGTTTTTGTCAGTTAAATCAAAACGTGCCACTTCTCCGCGCAGACGCTCGGCCACAAACTCCAATTGTGCGCCGCTGTCCATCAAGCGGAAATTGTCGTTCACAAAGAAATTAGCCAATATCGACTCGTTATTCAAACCAATGGCCTTGAGCAAAATGGTCACAGGCATTTTGCGGCGACGGTCTACACGGAAGTACAAAAAGTCTTTTGGATCAAACTCAAAATCCAACCATGAGCCACGGTAAGGAATAATTCGTGCTGAAAACAGCAGCTTGCCTGAGCTGTGGGTCTTACCCTTATCATGCTCAAAAAATACACCCGGTGAACGGTGCAACTGCGACACAATCACACGCTCGGTACCATTGATGATGAACGAACCCTTGCCTGTCATCAAGGGCACTTCACCCATGTAGACTTCTTGTTCTTTAACTTCTCTCACCACCTTATTTTGTGTGGTGGTGGATTCACGGTCATAAATTATCAATTGGACTTTGGCACGTACCGCAGAACCATAGGTCAGACCACGGGTTTGACACTCACGTACATCAAAGGCGGGCTTGGCGAGGTTGTACTCGAGGTACTTCATTTCGACAAATCCGTTGTGCGAGACAATCGGAAATGCGGATTCAAATGCGGCCTGCAGGCCTTCTGAAGTTCTCTGTTTCGATGCTACATCAGCTTGCAAAAAGGCAGTGTAAGCATCTTTCTGCATTTGCAGCAAATAGGGAATGTCGAGCACGCTATCGCGGTTACCGAAATTTTTGCGGATGCGCTTGCGTTCAGTGTATGTATAAGCCATTAGATCTCCGGGCAAAGGCTGAGGAACCTGGGGGTCTTTGCGACTGTTTGACCGGGCAACAACCCAGTCAGGCTTGGTGATTGGCCACTACCAATCATTGGCGGACGGTTATGCATTGCACATAACCCGTACCAAGGCATCTTCTGCAGTCGGAATCAGAGGACACTGCAAAACAATGCGATATCCCATTGTTTTGCAGTGCTATCTGCGAAGACAAGAAAGCCAGGTAGCCCTTATAAGGCAACCCGGCTAATCTGTTAACCCAATTATTTGAGTTCGACCTTAGCGCCAGCTTCTTCAAGCTTTTTCTTAGCAGCTTCAGCGTCGGCTTTGGCAATGCCTTCTTTAACGTTCTTAGGTGCGCCATCTACCAAGTCTTTGGCTTCTTTCAAGCCTAAACCTGTGATTTCACGCACAGCTTTAATCACGGATACCTTGTTGGCACCGGCTTCAAGCAACACTACGTTGAATTCTGTTTTCTCTTCAACTGCTGCCACTGCACCGCCACCACCTGCAGCGGGAGCAGCCATTGCAGCTGCGCTTACACCGAATTTTTCTTCGATGGCTTTAACCAGGTCGTTCAGTTCCATAACCGTCATGCTGTCAAGAGCGGTCAAAAATGCGTCTTTATCGAATGCCATTTTAATTCCTAAAATATTTAAATACTTACCCACAACGGCGCATTAAGCGGCCGCTGTCTCTGCTGGGGCAGCCTCTGCTGCACCAGCGCCACGCTGTTCCGCCAATGCCGCCAGCACACGGGCTGTACGGGAAATGGGGGACTGCATTAAGCCCAACAACTGCGCCAGCAAAACTTCTTTCGAAGGGATGCTTGCCAATTGTTTAACGCCGTTGGCATCCAAACTCTTGCCGCCGTACGCACCACCGCGAATGACCAATTTATCGTTGGTTTTTGCGAAATCAGCCACTACTTTAGCAGCGGCTACTGCGTCTTCGGAAAAGCCATAGATTAACGGTCCGGTCATCTGGTCGGACACAACTTCAAATGCGCTACCAGCCACAGCACGACGAGCCAATGTGTTCTTTAAAACACTCAGGCTAACACCATTGCTTCGTGCAGCAGTACGCAATTTGGTCATGTCAGCGACCTTGATGCCACGGTATTCCGCAATCACCAGCGTTTGAGCTTTTGCGGCGAGGCTGATCACATCACTGATGACCGCTTCTTTCTCACTGCGATTTAAACTCAAGATCTACTCCTTCAATTGCGTGGAGCTCATTGTGAACTCTACGCGCCACGTTTCAGCGATCAACTGTAGAGGGTATTTAATCCTTTAGCAGCGGTATCGCCATCTGCGTTGGTTTTCACTGATTAAGTACAGCATTGCCATACACCAACGGTCTTTGATGACCTGTGTGCGCTTTGCAGCGCAAACAGCCCACCACTTAGAACGCCCCTTACGGGGCATTCCAATTCTTTTTAAGCTGTAATTGTTTGCAAGTCTACGCGAACTCCTACACCCATGGTGGAGGAAACTGCAACCTTACGCAAATATACGCCCTTGCTTGTAGCTGGCTTAGCTTTGTTCAAAGCCTCTACCAATGCTGCCAAATTGCCTTGCAGCTTGTCGGACTCAAATGAACGACGCCCAATGGTCGAATGGATAATCCCGGCTTTGTCAACACGGAACTGCACTTGACCTGCTTTCGCATTTCGAACGGCACCTGCCACATCTGGAGTAACGGTACCCACTTTAGGGTTAGGCATCATACCGCGTGGGCCCAGAATTTGACCCAAAGCACCTACAACGCGCATGGCGTCTGGAGCTGCAATGACTACGTCAAAGGGCATATCGCCTGCTTTTACACGGGCGGCCAAATCGTCCATACCCACGATATCTGCACCAGCTGCTTTAGCCTCTTCCGCTTTTGCACCTTGGGCAAACACAGCAATACGCTTGGATTTACCAGTGCCGTTGGGGAGAACCACAGCACCACGTACTACTTGGTCTGATTTTTTAGCATCAATACCGAGTTGTACTGCTACGTCAATGGACTCGTCAAACTTAGCGTTGGCAAACTCTTTAACCAAACCCAGCGCCTCACCCAGTGGGTACAGCTTGGTCGAGTTAATTTTACCTTGTTGTGTTTTTTGCTTTTTGGTTAACTTGGACATGTTATACACCCTCCACATTCACACCCATGGACCGGGCAGAGCCAGCAATGGTTCTAACTGCTGCATCCAAATCAGCTGCAGTCATGTCTTTCATTTTGGTTTTTGCAATTTCTTCTAATTGCGCACGGGTAATCTTGCCCACTTTGTCCACGTGAGGACGTGATGAACCTTTGTCAAGCTTAATAGCTTTTTTGATCAAGACTGTGGATGGAGGAGTCTTGATAACAAAAGTAAAGCTTTTGTCAGCAAACGCTGTAATAACTACCGGCAAAGGCAGTCCAGGTTCTACGCCTTGAGTCTGCGCGTTAAACGCCTTACAGAACTCCATAATGTTCAAACCACGTTGACCTAATGCAGGACCAATGGGTGGCGATGGATTTGCCTTGCCAGCTGGGACTTGCAGCTTAATAAAACCGACGATTTTTTTCGCCATAATTACTCCTTACGGGTCATAACGCCTGACTCATATTGTTTGAGTCAAAGCTCCCCGGGGTTAACGACTCCAGTGTAATAACGTGTACCGAGCCGGAAAGCACACGCCATGTAAATCCCCTAAGGGATTTTGGTTAAGTTTTTTCGACTTGTGAAAACTCAAGCTCTACCGGAGTTGCTCGACCAAATATGGTCACAGTAACACGCAACTTGCTTTTCTCGTAGTTCACATCTTCCACCGATCCATTGAAGTCTGTGAACGGGCCTTCTTTAACACGCACCAACTCACCCACTATAAATTCAACTTTATGGCGTGGTTTGTCTGTTCCTTC
>CALPVM020000087.1 GCA_943327015.2 Akkermansia muciniphila | reverse complement strand
CTATGGGCTACCACCACAGTAGACAAATCTCTGGTGCAAGGGGTGGTTATTACCACACAGCGCGGCAGCACCGTGGCTCTGGATGCAAAGGGTAATCCTTTGCGACCCTCCATGATCTGGCTGGACCAACGCCGCGCCGACCAGACTCCTGCCTTGCCGTGGTGGTGGGATACTGCCTTTGGTGCTATTGGCATGCGTGATACGGTGCGCTTTTTCCAGCGTGAAGCCGAGGCCAATTGGATTGCACAGCACCAGCCCGCGTTATGGGCCAAGGTGGATAAATTTTTGCTATTGTCCGGATACCTGAACTACCGCTTTACCGGCCACATGGTGGACTCTGTAGCCTCACAAGTCGGGTACATTCCTTTTGACTACAAAAAGGGCTGCTGGGCCGGCAAAATGGACTGGAAATGGCATGCCATGCCCATTACAGCCAGTATGCTGCCCGAGTTGGTTCCGGCTGGTACACCGATCGGGCACGTAACTCCTGAAGCTGCACGCGAAACCGGCATTCCCCAAGGCCTGCCCGTAATTGCCGGAGCCGCAGACAAAGCCTGCGAAGTCATAGGTGCAGGTTGTCTGACACCGGACATTGCCTGCCTGTCTTATGGCACAGCGGCTACCATTAACACTACCACCGCGCGTTACGTAGAAGCCACCCCCTTTATTCCGCCCTACCAAGCCGCTATACCCGGACACTACAACACCGAAATCCAGATTACCCGTGGTTTTTGGATGGTGAGCTGGTTTAAAGAACAATTTGGCCTACATGAGCAGCAAATCGCACTAGAGCGCGGCGTAGCGCCCGAAAGCCTGTTTGACGCCTTGGTTAACACCGTGCCGGCAGGCTCGCAGGGGCTAATGTTGCAACCCTTTTGGAACCCCGGCATCAAAGTTCCCGGCCCGGAAGCCAAAGGAGCTGTCATTGGTTTTGGCGATGTTCATACCCGCGCCCATTTGTACCGCGCCATTCTGGAAGGCCTAGCCTATGCTCTGCGGGAAGGTAAAGAGCGCATCGAAAAACGCAGCGGCCAACGCATCAACAGTGTGCGTATTTCCGGCGGCGGATCACAAAGCGATGCTGCCATGCAAATTACTGCCAACATCTTTAACCTGCCCTGTGAACGGCCGCACCTGTACGAAACCAGCGGTCTAGGTGCCGCCATACTGGCATCGGTTGGCTTGGGGTTGCACCCGGACTTTGCCACTGCTATAAAACACATGACACGCATGGGCCAACGCTTTATGCCACAAAGCGAGCACGCCCATACTTACGAGCAACTGTACCAACGTGTTTATTGCCGCATGTACCAACGGCTGCAACCGCTGTACCAAGACATACAAAAGATTACCGGCTACCCATCCATTCAATAAAAATGTTATATTGCACTGCAGCAATTATTGGAGGAGATTAAACATGTTGTACCAACTGTACGAAATGCAACGGTCGTTAATGGAGCCTTTTGCCGACATGGCGCATGCGGCCGCTAAAGCCTACTCCAACCCCTTATCCCTGCTGGGACAAAACCCTTTTTCGCAGCGCATTTCGGCCAGCTACGACCTGATGCACCGCTTGGGCAAGGACTACGTCAAACCTGAGTTTGGCATTCGTACCACCGAGGTCAACGGCGTGGATGTTGCCATTCATGAGCGCGTTGAACTTGACAAGCCTTTTTGTGAACTACGCCGTTTTAAACGCTTCACCGACGATAGCGCAACCCTGCAAAAAATAAAAAATCAGCCTGCCGTATTGATTGTGGCGCCCCTGTCCGGGCACTATGCCACTCTGCTACGCGACACGGTAAAAGCGCTACTCAAAGACCACAAGGTGTACATTACCGACTGGAAAAATGCGCGTTTAGTACCAGTGAAAGACGGAGAATTTCATCTGGACGACTACGTTAATTATGTGCAGGAATTTATCCGGCACCTGCAGGGCAAGTATGTTAACTGCCATGTGATGAGTGTCTGCCAACCCACGGTACCGGTATTGGCCGCTGTATCTCTCATGGCCAGCCGTGGAGAAACCACACCCATTTCAATGACCATGATGGGTGGTCCAATTGATGCCCGCAAGTCTCCAACGGCAGTCAATAATCTGGCTATGAACAAAAGCCATAGCTGGTTTGAGAACAACGTCATTTACCGCGTACCACCCAAGTTTCCAGGTTCAGGTAGACGTGTGTACCCCGGCTTTTTGCAGCACACTGGCTTTGTAGCCATGAACCCTGATCACCACGCCAAAAGCCACTACGACTACTTTAAAGACCTGATCAAGGGCGATGATGCCAGTACCGAAGCGCATCGCAAGTTTTACGATGAATACAATGCCGTGCTGGACATGGATGCCAACTATTACCTGCAAACCATTAAAGTCGTTTTTCAGGACTTTAGCCTCGTCAATGGCACCTGGGATGTCATTAATCCCGATGGCGTGGTGGAGCGCGTTAAACCAGCGGACATTAGCACCACAGCGCTCTTGTCGGTAGAGGGCGAACTCGACGACATTTCAGGCTCGGGGCAGACCCGTGCAGTGCACGACATTTGCAGCGGCGTACCTAAAAGCAAACAAAAACATTTTGAAGCCCAGGGTGCCGGCCACTACGGTATTTTTTCAGGGCGGCGCTGGCGCGACATGGTGTACCCACAAGTTAAAGCATTTATTGCAGAGCACCACCAGAACGCTTTACAAGAATACGAGAAAACCCACGCTGGATGAACCCAACACTCACCGACCTTACGGCCCAGATACTGGATGCTCTGCCGCAAACCCAATGCACCCGCTGCGGCTACCCAGACTGCGCTGCCTATGCTGCTGCCATATCGCAAGGCGAGGCCAACATCAACCAATGTCCACCCGGCGGCGCAGAGGGTATAGCCCGTTTAGCACGCATTACCGGCAGAGGAGTTTTGGCGATGAACCCCGATTATGGCCGGGAGGCTCCGCGCACCGTGGCCTTTGTAGATGAAAACTGGTGCATAGGCTGCACACTGTGCATCAACGCCTGCCCTACCGATGCCATACTAGGCACCAATAAGCGTATGCATACGGTGATAGAAAAATACTGTACTGGCTGTGAACTGTGTATTCCAGTCTGCCCGGTGGACTGCATTCATCTGGAAAACATTTCGGAAGAAGCTACCGGCTGGAATGCCTGGTCTGCAACCCAAGCCACAGAAGCACGCCAGCGTTATGCCAACCGCCAACAGCGACTCAAGCGTGAAGCTGACGCACATCAAATACAACAAGAAGAAAAAGCTAGAGACAAACTAGCGCATCTGGCCGAACACTCGCAACTGACTGACCCGACCCTGCTAGACAAAAAACGCAAGCTAATAGAAGCAGCATTGGCTCGGGCAAAAGAGCGCAAAACCATCAACACAGACGCTTAAAGCGACTTGCGGATACTGCAACCCACTATGGCATTATCAATAGCCACCACATAGGCCATCATGGACCGATTCTGACCACCCTGGGTAGTCTGCTCAAATTCAACCCATCCATCCTCGACCTCAGCCTGACTCAACATGCTTTGCAAAAGCGTAACACCATCCAGACCGGGTTCATTTTGCAAACGACCACCCACTTTTTTAGACTTGCCAGCAAATGCAAGGTAAGTACCTTGCGGATCTAGCACATATACGGACATATCACGGTCGTGCAAGCCACTTTCTGAATTGGTAACCGCACGGCAAAAAGCCTCAACAGATGCATGATTGTTGCGCATAGCAAGCGCCCGCCGAACCAACGCAGTGGCCTCTTGGGCAACGCCCTGCCCTAACTTGAACTGGCTAATGGCAGCTGTCAAAGAATCTGCACGCTGCTCCAGACCATTTGACTGGTGCGATGCCAAATCTACCATTTTTGCATTGCGGTGGGTTATACCTTCCAACTCCATGACAGACGCGGAAATCTCCTTAATACCTTTATTCTGCTCTGCACTAGCCCCTGAAATATGGGAAATACTACCGGAAACAGCCCGAATTCCGGCCAAAATCTGCTCCATGCCATCGCCGGCCATTTTTATTTTTTCTACGCTAAATTCCACTTGGGTGGATGATGTCTTAATAAGATTACGTATCTCACGTGCACTTTCGGCAGATCGTTGCGCCAGCGAACGCACCTCGCTGGCAACCACAGCAAAGCCACGACCCGACTCGCCTGCTCGGGCTGCCTCTACGGCAGCATTAAGCGCAAGAATATTGGTTTGAAAAGCAAGGCCGTCAATCACGCCAATAATCTCATTCATGCGGTGGGCGCTTTGCTGAATGGCCTCAACTGACGCTATGGAGGCTTGCATAGAGTGTGCTCCAGATTCTGCAATATCACGCACGTTTGCTGTTTGCCGATCTACCTCAGCTGCCGAACGCGCGTTTTGCTCCACCGTAGATGCCAACTCGTGCACTCTGGCCGATGTATTCTCCAAGTTGGCTATTTGCTGCTCGGTATGGTCAATTAAATCCTTGCTTCCATTACTTAAACTTTGCCCCACGTGCGCAACCAAAGCTGCATTACTACCGACAGCGGTAACCATGTCAGAAACACTTGCAATCATGTCACGAATGGCAAGCGCAATATCACCAATTTCGTCCTCACTTCGCACAGAACTAATAACTCGCAAGTTACCGCGCGTAAGCTCATTAATGCAGTATTTGATGCGGCGCAAGTCAATCATCAACCCCTTGTAAAAGCTGACAACAAAATACACCAGAAGAAAGGCTACAACACCCAGAGTAATAAGCACCACATTTCGCTCAAAATCAAGCGCTTGTAATTGCTGGTGTTGCACCAACAAAGATCCATTTGCGTGCGATGCGATTTGTGCATAGTCAGCCTGCAAACGTTGGTACCAGAACACCCCGGTAACCATAACAGGAACTATCAAAATACCAATAAACAATGCAATTTTGGTTGGAAAACGGGCGATCCGTATCAGGCTTATACCCAACCACCAAAAACCTAAAGGCTCATTTCTACGAAATCTCAACGCAAAAGCTCCTGGTGGCATTCAAAAACCGAACACACATTGTGCATGCATGCACGAAGTGTAGCGCACTTCAGTGTAATACAGGGCGCAAGGCATCAATCACAGCCTGCGGCGCCTGTACCAGTTCAATTAAAACGCCCTCGCCGGCAATAGGAAATTCATCGTTCGATTTGGGGTGTAAAAAACAAATATCAAAACCTGCAGCCCCTTTACGAATGCCACCCGGAGCAAACCGTACTCCTTTAGCGCTTAGCCACTCTACTGCAGCTGGCAGATTGTCTATCCACAAACCGACGTGGTTTAACGGCGTCGTGTGTACTGCTGGTTTTTTATCACTATCCAGCGGCTGCATTAAATCGACCTCTACTTTGTGAGCACCTTGGCCCATGCTGCAGATGTCCTCATCTACATTTTCGCGCTCACTCCTGAAATTGCCGGTAACCTCCAGCCCTAGCATATCGACCCACAGGGTACGGAGCTTGGTTTTGTCGATGCCACCTATGGCAATTTGCTGGATGCCCAAAACACAAAAAGGCCGTAGTTCCATGCTGCACCCCTTTCAGGCAAATTCAATAATGGGCTGGTCTACCGTGAGGCTTTCACCCTTGGCGGCAAGCACTTTGCCCACCACACCATCGGCAGCGGCAAAAAGTACGTTTTCCATCTTCATGGCTTCAATCACAGCAACGCGCTCGCCGGCTTGCACTTTTTGCCCAGGCACCACCGCCACATCGACCAATAATCCGGGCATGGGCGATAGTACGAAACGGCTCATATCCGGTGCAGCTTTAAAGGGCATGAGTGCGTGCAGCTCAGCCATGCGCGGCGATATCACTAGTACATCTATTCGGGTACCGTTGTGCTGCACGCGCAGAGCCAGTGGGTTTTTGGCAGTGCCACGTTCCACCTGTGCCGTAAATGGCTGATCATTGACGGTACCAAAAATGGCAATATCGTTTAAACGCGAGTTGCTGGAAATGTTGTAGCGCTTTTCGCCCACGTGAACACAGGCTGAGCCACTGGCGCCCTCAAAGGCATCTACGTGCACTTGGGTGTAGGCGTTTTTGCCATCTGCAGCCAAAGTTACCACGACGTAGTCTTTACCCGCATCCACGGTGTAGCCAGGCAATTGCCCACTCAAAGCAGTAGCGCGTTCGCGCGATTTACGCCTAATCAAGGCGGCCAATGCCAGCATGAATGAGGGATCTTCGTGCGGTACATCTTCAGCAGCAAAGCCTTGACTGTAATGCTCGGCAATAAAGCCGGTATTAAAGTCGCCGGCAACAAATTTTGGATGGGCCAACAGGGCAGCCTGAAACGGGATGTTGCTGCTCACGCCACGAATCACAAAGCCATTCAAGGCTTCGCGCATTTTGGCAATTGCATCCAAGCGGTCAGTTCCATGCACAATAAGTTTGGCAATCATGGAATCGTAGTACATCGGGATCTCGCCGCCATCCTGCACACCGGTGTCCACGCGCACCCCCATCAGGTGTTTGGTATCTGCTTGCCACATCGTGGCTTTTGGCGGTGTAAAGCGTACCAAACGCCCGGTAGAAGGCAGAAAATTGCGGAACGGATCTTCGGCGTTAATACGACACTCAATAGCCCAGCCGTTGCGTTGCACGTCTGCCTGGGTCAAAGGCAAAGGCTCACCGGCGGCCACGCGAATCATCAGCTCCACCAAATCCAACCCGGTGATACATTCGGTAACAGGATGTTCCACCTGCAAGCGGGTGTTCATTTCTAAAAAATAAAAACTCTGGTCTTTACCCACCACAAACTCGACCGTACCTGCACTTTGATACTTTACAGCTTTAGCCAAGGCCACGGCCTGCTCACCCATAGCCTTGCGGGTGGCATCGCTGATAAATGGGCTGGGGGCTTCTTCAATCACTTTTTGGTGGCGGCGCTGGATCGAGCATTCGCGCTCGTTCAGGTACAACACGTTGCCTTGACAGTCACCAATCAGCTGAATTTCGATATGGCGGGGTTCTTCTACAAACTTTTCAATAAACACTCGGTCGTCACCAAAGCTGTTGCGCGCTTCGTTGCGGCAGCTGGTAAAACCTTCAAATGCTTCTTTGTCGTTAAACGCCACCCGTAGCCCTTTGCCACCACCACCAGCACTGGCTTTAATCATGACCGGGTAACCAATTCCTTGCGCAATTTGAACCGCTTTTTCGGGCGATTCAATCGCATCATTGACACCCGGAATACAGTTAACCCCAGCCGAGCCAGCCAATTTTTTCGATTCAATTTTGTCGCCCATGGCGGCAATGGAGTAATGTTTGGGGCCAATAAAAGTAATGCCCTCTTCTTCCACCCGTTTGGCAAATTCAGCGTTTTCGCTCAAAAAGCCATAGCCGGGGTGGACGGCCTGCGCGCCGGTTTGTTTGCAAGCGGCAATAATTTTGTCGGCCAGCAAATAGCTCTCGCGGCTAGGAGCTGCGCCAATGTGTACGGCTTCATCGGCCAGCATGACGTGGCGGGCATCTTTATCGGCTTCGGAATACACTGCAACGGTTTTGATGCCCATATTCTTGGCGGTGGTAATCACGCGGCAGGCGATTTCGCCACGGTTGGCAATTAATATTTTGGTGAACATGGTTTGTGCTTTCTTATTGGGTGGTTATGGCTGAGTTAGTTCTCTGAGCCCGCTCTCTTGGCCTTGTCTCTGAGCCCGCAAGAGGCATGGCGCACCTGCTTCCGCTCATGTCCCCCGCTCTGCGGGCTCCTCCTTGACTTCGCTGCAGCAGGCACAACATGCCTCTTGCTACGAAGTGAGTTACCTTTACGTAGTCAGCGTACCAGACACTCAGGACGGAGTTGGCTAGGTGTTTTGCGTAGGTAAAGGAGGAGGCCGAAGGCCGGGGGACACGGAGCAAAATGCCCGGACTGCTTCGTCCTGAGCGAACAGCAAACGATGGAGCGAGGTTACTCACAGCGGAATATTCCCATGCTTACGCCAAGGATTTTCCAACTTCTTGTCCTTGAGCATAACCAACGAGCGGCAAATACGCTTACGGGTTTCACTGGGCAAAATCACGTCGTCAATAAACCCGCGAGCACCCGCCACAAACGGATTAGCAAAACGCGCTTTGTACTCAGCCTCTTTAGCAGCCAGTTTGGCTGGGTCACCCTTATCTTCGCGGAAAATAATTTCTACCGCACCCTTGGCACCCATAACCGCAATTTCCGCATTTGGCCAAGCAAAATTGACGTCACCACGCAGGTGTTTAGAAGCCATCACGTCATACGCGCCCCCATAGGCCTTACGGGTAATCACTGTAATCTTGGGCACAGTGCATTCTGCATAGGCATACAGCAGTTTAGCGCCGTGTTTGATAATGCCCCCATACTCTTGGCTTGTGCCAGGCATAAAACCGGGCACATCAACAAAGGTAATCACCGGTATATTGAACGCATCGCAAAAGCGCACAAACCGCGCTGCTTTGATGGAACTTTTAATGTCCAGACACCCCGCCAGCACCAAAGGCTGATTTGCCACTATGCCTACAGTTTGACCATTCATACGGGCAAAGCCAATCAAAATGTTTTTGGCATATT
>CALPVM020000086.1 GCA_943327015.2 Akkermansia muciniphila | reverse complement strand
TTTCAGCAGACAAAATTTCCGAACCTGGATTGACATAGTCTTTGCCCGCATATTTGGGCGCTGTGCCATGGGTGGCTTCAAACATGGCCACCGTGTCGCTTAAGTTTGCCCCTGGGGCAATACCAATGCCACCCACTTGTGCAGCTAAGGCGTCAGAAACGTAGTCCCCATTCAGGTTAAGTGTTGCAATGACACTGTATTCAGCGGGGCGCAAAAGAATTTGCTGCAAGAAGGCGTCAGCAATGCTGTCTTTGACAATAATGTCTTTGCCTGTTTTCGGGTTTTTGAACTTGCACCATGGACCACCGTCAATCAGTTCTGCACCAAACTCCTTGATTGCCAATGCGTAGGACCAGTCACGGAAGCCGCCTTCAGTGAACTTCATGATGTTACCCTTGTGCACAATAGTGACGTTGGGCTTATCGTTGTCGATGGCGTACTGAATAGCTTTACGCACCAACCGCTCGGTACCTTCGCGCGATACGGGCTTGATGCCAATACCCGATGTGTTAGGGAAGCGAATTTTTTTAACACCAAAATCTTCTTGTAAGATTTTGATCAGTTTTTTGGCTTTTTCGCTCTCGGCTTCGAACTCAATACCAGCGTAAATGTCTTCTGAGTTTTCACGGAAGATCACCATATTGGTTTTATGAGGCTCTTTAACCGGGCTAGGTACGCCATCAAAATACTGGATAGGACGCAGACATACGTACAAGTCCAGCTCTTGACGCAGAGCAACGTTCAAAGAACGGATGCCACCACCCACGGGAGTTGTCAGAGGTCCTTTGATGGAAACCACATAGTCACGCACAGCATGCAGTGTTTCCTCAGGTAACCACACGTCAGGGCCGTACACGTTGGTTGATTTTTCACCAGCGTAAACTTCCATCCAATGAATTTTACGTTTGCCACCGTACGATTTAGCAACTGCAGCATCGACCACCTTGAGCATTACTGGCGTTATATCAAAACCCGTACCATCGCCCTCAATGTAAGGAATAATGGGCTGGTCTGGCACATTGAGGGACATGTCGGCATTGACAGTAATTTTTTGACCTTCTGCAGGTACTTTGATGTGCTGGTACATATGAGACATATCTCCTTCGGTTGGAAAAAACGGTTATCACTTGCTTAGGATTCTAGCCCTAATAAATTACGCAAAACTGTCTGTTTTTAGTGTAAGCCATAACATTTACAGCACAATGCACTTATGAACAATTTTTTGAAACTTTATTCGGTGTTTTGCATGGCGTTAGCCCTGTGCGCCCAAGCGCAAGATACGCCTCAACTCAATCTTGAACGTGTCACATTGTCGGCAGGCATGCACCAGATTGACGCCCAACTGGCCAGCACACCCCAAGAACGCATGATTGGACTCATGCATCGCAAAGAAATGCCCGCCCACGAAGGTATGTTATTTGTGTTTGAACAACCCAGCCAACAGTGTTTTTGGATGAAAAACACCTTACTACCTTTGTCTGCTGCTTTTGTGGCTGACGATGGAATTATTGTCAACATTGCCAATATGCAACCCCAAAGCACAGTATCACACTGTTCCAGCAAGCCGGTGCGGTTTGTACTCGAAATGAATCAAGGCTGGTTTGCCAAGAAAGGGCTGAAAGCTGGTTCAAAACTATCAGGTAGCCCATTCAAGTGACGAAGCCCCGTATTGGGGCTTCCATAATTTTTATGCAAAATTCGCTTCTGCGAAACTCCAGTTTACCAATTTATCTAAAAAGGTTTCGACAAACTTGGGACGCATATTGCGGTAGTCAATGTAGTAAGCATGCTCCCACACATCCACAGTTAACAAAGCTTTGTCAGCGGTTGTTAAAGGTGTGCCGGCAGCACCCATATTAACGATATCTACAGAGCCATCGGCTTTTTTAACCAACCAGGTCCATCCTGAACCAAAGTTAGCGACGGCAGACTTCACAAATGCTTCTTTGAAAGCTGCATAACTGCCCCACTTGGCATTGATGGCTGTAGCCAAGGCACCAGATGGCTCGCCACCACCGTTAGGTTTCATGCAGTTCCAGAAGAAAGTGTGGTTCCAGATTTGGGCTGCGTTGTTGTAAATGCCTCCGCTTGACTTGGTAATTACGTCCTCTAATGCCATTTCTTCAAATTCTGTACCTTTTTGCAGGTTATTCAGGTTAACCACGTAAGCGTTGTGGTGCTTGCCGTGGTGAAACTCCAGAGTTTCTTGGGAATAAGCTGGCGCTAAAGCGTCAATAGCATAGGGTAAAGCGGGTAGTGTACGTTCCATGATGTCCTCTTGGGTTAATTAGGCAAGGATTGCCATTGTAAAAAAACATTTTAACCTTGACCGGTTACCAGCATATCAACCGTACCGTCTGCAAGGGTTGCGCGAACGCTAAAACCGGGTTGCGCTTGCACAATTTTACTGATGGTGTTGCCCTGTGCATCTTGCAACCAGGCATATCCGCGCTGAAGAACCAATGTAGGGTCTAGCAGCTTCAGCCGCACTCCGGCTTGTTGGGTGTCATGACCCATGCGTTGTAGTACATGACCAAAAGCTTGGGGTATATTGTGCTGCTGGCGCTCAAGCCTAGTGCGCTGGCCTTGCAACTGCATTCGCAGGGCGTGTTGCATTCGGCGCTCCAAAACAGCCAGATGCGCACGGTGTTGACTCGTGAGTGCTAAAGGGCGTCCAATGCGCCCCGTAGCCCGGTCTAGCCGCTGTGCTTGGCGATCCAAATAGCGGTTCGCAGCGTCTTGAATTCGGCTAGCAAAACCATCTAACACGCTGAACCAGACAGACACTGGCTCGCACACCAATTCAGCGGCTGCTGTCGGGGTAGGTGCACGTAAATCTGCCACAAAATCGGCAATGGAAAAGTCTGTTTCATGCCCCACCCCACACACCACGGGAACAGGGCTCATAGCAATGGCTCGCGCCAGATGTTCATTGTTAAATGCCCATAAATCTTCCATAGAACCACCTCCACGTACCAGCAAAATAACGTCAATTGCTGGCATTGGTGCTGAGCTTTCGTTACAGATGCGGTACAAACGCTCCAGAGCAGCAACTAACTCAGCGGGCGCACCCTCCCCTTGCACGCTGGATGGCGAAATAATGATGGGCAGATGCGGAACACGCCGCCGCAAAGCGTGTGCCACATCGTACAAAGCTGCTGCACCTAATGACGTTACAACCCCTATAGCGCGTGGCAATATGGGCAGAGCACGCTTACGGGAGGCTTCAAACAAGCCTTCGTTTTGCAGCTTTTCCTTAAGTTGCAAAAATTGCTCAAAAAGGGTTCCTTGACCAGCGCGTTTGATACCCTCAACAATAATTTGCAATTCGCCTCTGGGCTCGTACACGCCAATACGGCCTAGAACTTCAACCTGGTCACCGTCACGAAGCGCAAAATCCACCATACTGGCGACTCTGCGAAACATAGCGCAACGAATTTGGCCAACCCCATCTTTTAAGGAAAAGTAGCAGTGACCACTGGCAGGACGAGAGAAACCTGTAATCTCACCCGTGACACGCAATGGATTAAACCGAGCCTGCAAAGCATCGGCAATAGCACTACAAAGCGCCCCAACTTGCCACACACGTGGGGCAACTATTGACTCACGCATAGCAAATGATCCACAGATATAACATATTGACTAACGGCTAAACAAGAAACTGTATAGCACATATTTATTGAACTAAAAACATTGATTTTATTGATTATTTATTCTGCCACTTTTATGATCAGACTAGCTAAACACGCGTAAACATTCAAAAAATCGACTTGACCCAGAAGTTCTTCACAAAGTTATCCACAGAAACAAAGAACCAATTCATAAAAAAAAATTCTCTTAGGAAGCAAGCTTCTACTAGGCGATAATCAGGCGGTTATTTTCATTTGCGTGGAGTTTTCACTTGTTTTCCATCATACAAGCTGCTGGCTGGCCTATCTGGCCCTTGATTGTCTGCTCAATTATTGCACTGGCAATTGTTATTGAACGTTTTATCAACTTAAAAACATCCCGCGTTGCACCACCTCGACTGTTGGAAGAGGTTTTAAGTGTGAGCCGCAATAGCATTCCCTCCTTGGCTGTTGTAACACAATTAGAAAAAAATTCTGCACTAGGCGAAGTTTTGGCCAGTGGTATGCGCGCTGTGCATGCCGATCCACACTGTACGGACGAAGATTTGCGCGCCAGCATGGAAGGCGCAGGACGATTGGTAACACACCGTTTAGAAAGTTATCTGAGTACTTTAGGGACAATCGCTTCTGCGGCTCCTTTGCTTGGGCTACTGGGTACCGTGGTGGGAATGATTGAAATTTTTGGCTCCCAAGCTCCTGCTGGCGGCGGGGGTAATCCAGCGCAGTTGGCACATGGAATATCAATTGCACTTTACAACACAGCGTTCGGATTAATTGTTGCTATTCCTTCGCTTATTTTCTGGCGCTACTTCAGGGGTCGGGTGGACGCTTACCTTTTAACACTCGAAATCTCTGCAGAACAGCTGGCACGCCATATCAAGACTATGCGTAATTCATCTTAAGGCCATGAACTTTAAACCACGTCGTACCGAAGAACCAGAAATCAATTTGATACCTTTCATTGATGTCTTGCTGGTGGTTCTTATTTTTTTAATGCTGTCTACTACTTACAGTAAGTACACCGAAATTCAACTTACGCTTCCGGTAGCAGATACAGAAAACCAGCGAGATTACCCCAAAGAGTTGTCAATTACTGTCAGTGCAGATGGTAACTACAGTGTCAATCGATCAATGGTTACCGGTCGCAACATGGAGAATTTGGCATCTGCCATGTTAGAGGCAGCCAAAGGAAACAAGGATACCGTTGTTATTATCCACGCCGATGCAGGCGCTAAACATCAGGCCGTGATTACGGTCATGGAAGCAGCACGCAGAGCAGGTCTAGGGCAAATTACCTTTGCCACACAATCTACGACTCAAGCAGAATCCAATTAAAGGCCAAAGCACATGCACATTGCAATTGAACAGGCACTGCTGCGTTCATGGATGAGCATTAATACTCTCAGTTGCCTGCTCTTGCCGGTTGCTTTGTGTATGAAATTTCTGGTTTTTTTTCGGCGCAGTTTGTACCAACTGGGCGTTTTAAAATCAGAAAAAGTTGATGCAACGGTAGTAGTTGTTGGAAATGTTATTGCAGGCGGTGCTGGTAAAACCCCCACAGTCATAGAACTGGTGCAACATCTTAAATCCAAGGGCATTGCCTGTGGCGTCGTTTCCCGAGGCTACGCCAGTAACAATGCACACTGTCAGGAGGTTTCGCCCCAGACTTCTGCTCTTGAGGTTGGCGACGAGCCCCTTTTGATTTACCGTAAAACAGGAATTCCGGTAATTATTGGAAAAAACAGAACCCTGGCAGCAAAATCTTTACTTGGCCAACATCCCAATACCAAAATAATAATTTGCGACGACGGATTACAGCACTATCAACTGTACCGTGATATAGAAATTTGTGTATTTGACAACCGTGGTTATGGTAATGGCCTGATGCTACCTGCCGGCCCACTACGTGAAGCATGGCCACGTGAGACTTTGCCAAGTGTAGGCCAAAATAGTCAACGTTCAATTGTTTTACATACAGGCTCCAAACCCGCTTTTGATGGATTTAGAGCGTTACGCAAACTTGCTGACACTGCCACCGATTGCAAAGGTAATCAGTTTCCGCTCTACGAGCTTAGACACAGATCGGCAAAACCCTTGATTGCAGTAGCAGGAATTGCCCAACCAGAGGTGTTTTTTGAAATGCTACGCTCAGCAGGAATCCTATTACAACAAACCATACCTCTGCCTGACCATTACGATTTTAAAAATATCAAAAACCATATTCCATTAGATGTTCAGGTTATTTGCACCGAAAAAGATGCTGCAAAACTCTGGAGACATCTGCCCCAAGCACTGTCGGTAGGATTACAACAAACATCTGAGCCCGATTTTTTTAAAGCTTTTGACAACTGCCTGCAACAGGCAAGTATTGACAAGCTATCATCACACCATGGACACCAAGCTACTTGAATTAATTGTTTGCCCCGTAACCAAAGGGCCATTGGAATTTAACCGCGAAAAACAGGAGCTGCTATCGCGCAGCGCCCGATTGGCATACCCTGTTCGGGATGGAATACCCATACTGCTAGAAAACGAAGCTAGAACATTAACAGACACTGAATTAGGGCTGTAAACAATTTTTCTTGCCATGACTTATACCGTTTTGATTCCAGCCAGACTTGCCTCTACCCGCCTGCCCAACAAACCACTGGCTGACCTAGCCGGTGTACCCATGGTGGTTCGTGTAGCACAACGGGTTAAATCTGGCGTTGCAGCCGATGTGCACGTTGTAGTTGCAGCGGATAGCCCACTGATTGTGCAAGCCTGCAATCTGCATAGCATTGAAGCCATTTTGACGCGTGAGGACCATATCTCGGGCAGCGATCGTCTGGCTGAGGCTTGCGATGTGCTTGGGCTGGATGACGAAGCTATCGTGGTAAATGTGCAGGGCGATGAACCCTTAATTGACCCCACCCTACCCGCAGCTGTGGCAGAGCTGTTGCGCTCCAGCACACGCGCTAGCATGAGCACTGCTGCGCACCCGATTAACGATGTGCACGAATTTATCAATCCTAATGTGGTGAAGGTGGTTCTTGATCGTGATCAACTCGCCTTGTATTTTAGTCGTGCACCCATTTGCTGGTGGCGTGATGGCTTTACGCAAGGCATAACAGCCCTGCCTCAGCCCAGACCATTGCGCCATATAGGTATTTATGCTTACCGTACAGGTTTTTTAAGACAGTTTCCCAAGCTTGAACCTGCTCCTCTGGAGCAATGTGAGGCACTGGAACAATTGCGCGCACTATGGCACGGACACCGCATAGCCGTTCATGTTACGGATAAAGCGCCAGGACAGGGCGTGGACACGCCGGAAGACTTGCTAAGAGTTCAAAAAATCTTTCTTGACATGCGGCAAGACGCCTAAGGCTAAAAGACAGATTAGAAGCCGTGTTATCCTCTAGGGTTTTGACTATTTTATTATTTTAGGATAACCATGAAACTTATTCTTTTGGGTGCACCTGGCGCTGGCAAAGGTACACAAGCCAATTTTATTTGCCAAAAATATGGTATTCCCCAAATTTCTACTGGCGACATGCTACGTGCGGCAGTTAAAGCAGGCACCCCGCTGGGGCTTGAAGCACAAGCTGTTATGTCTGCCGGTAAACTGGTAAGTGATGAACTCATCATCAACCTGGTAAAAGAACGCCTGAAACAAGACGACTGCGCTAACGGTTTTTTATTTGATGGTTTTCCCCGCACCATTCCCCAAGCTGACGCTATGAAAGCTGCAGGTGTGTCGCTGGACTATGTGCTTGAAATTGATGTACCCTTTAGCGCCATTATTGAGCGCATGAGCGGACGCCGCTCACACCCAGCATCCGGCCGCACATACCACGTTACATTTAACCCACCCAAGGTGGCAGGTGTGGATGATGTTACGGGTGAACCCCTCATTCAACGTGACGATGACAAAGAAGAAACGGTAAAGCATCGCCTTGACGTTTACAGTGCGCAAACGCGCCCACTCGTAGAATACTACTCCAACTGGGCGAAAGAAGATCCGTCTGGCGCACCAAAGTACCGCGCAATCAGCGGCATGGGCAATGTAGATACCATTACTGAAAGTGTTTTTGCAGCACTAAGCAGCTAAGCAATTTGGTTTCATTAACAAAAAGGTAAGTCAAATTTTTGACTTACCTTTTTTAACAACCTACTTCTGCTTAAATCAACGACTCAAAATTTGATATATTACGTTGATCAAAGCAATATTAAAAACTAAATTAGATTTGATTGGCTGTTTATAATGGTTAATCGTTAAGCCAAATTGATTTGGGCGTACAAATATCGTTTATCTTGCATTTGCGCGAACACATTGAGACTGGATGGCCAGCCAGGAGGGACTCGAACCCCCTACCCCGAACTTAGAAGGTTCGTGCTCTATCCTGATGAGCTACTGGCTGTGGCTACTAGATGCAAACGATCAGAAAAGAAATAAGGCAAAAGTTACGAAGAATGTACTTTGCTTAGATTAATGGTCGGTGTGAAAGGATTCGAACCTTCGACCCCTTGCACCCCATGCAAGTGCGCTACCAGGCTGCGCCACACACCGATCAAGCCCGCGATTATAGCCTCCGCCACTTGAGGGACCTTATCAGGCTACGACCAAAAACGCTCGAATTTCCAGCAATTCATCGCGCACTTGCTGCCATTGAGAATCGCTTAGCGTCGCTGGCACTTGAAAATGGTCCGCAGGCTCCGATTGGAAGTCAAGCAAACTCTCTACCGAACCATCAGCGCGAGTTTCAACGGAGCGTTTTTTGTCGCGTTCCAACTCCTGGATTTCCTGCATCTTGTTGCGCGCACCGCTGATGGTGAAACCCTGTTCGTACAACAAATCCCGGATTTTTCGAATCATTTGCACCTCATGGTGCTGGTAATAGCGCCGGTTACCGCGCCGTTTCATGGGCCGAAGTTGGGTAAATTCTTGCTCCCAATAGCGCAGCACAT
>CALPVM020000085.1 GCA_943327015.2 Akkermansia muciniphila | reverse complement strand
GGATGACACTATCCGGATTCAGCTCGAAGGCACAGGCGGTCAGTCTTTTGGTGCATTTCTTGCCAAAGGTATTACCCTGTACATGATTGGTGACGCCAACGACTACACCGGTAAAGGTTTGTCGGGTGGTCGTATTGTGGTTCGCCCAAGTATTGACTTTAGAGGCGAAGCCATCAGCAACACGATTGTCGGCAACACTGTAATGTACGGTGCTACCACCGGTGAGGCGTTCTTCAGCGGCGTGGCTGGTGAGCGTTTTGCAGTACGCTTGTCAGGTGCCAGTGCGGTCGTAGAGGGCACAGGTGACCATGGTTGCGAATACATGACAGGTGGCACCGTTGCGGTGTTGGGTAAAACCGGTCGCAACTTTGCAGCCGGTATGAGCGGCGGTATAGCCTATGTGTACGATGAAGATGGCCAGTTTGCCAAACGCTGCAATACGGCCATGGTTAGCATGGAAAAAGTGCTCTCCAAAGCCGAGCAAGAAGCGAGCATGGACAAAGCCATTTGGCATCGTGGACAGGCGGATGAGGTGCAGCTGAAAAAACTGCTGGAAGACCACAACCGCTGGACCGGCAGCAAACGTGCCCGTGAGTTGCTTGACAACTGGGAAACTGCACGTGCTAAGTTCGTTAAGGTGTTCCCGCTGGAGTACAAGCGTGCCTTGGGTGAAATTCATGCCAAACAGTGCATGAAGAAAACCGTAAACGTTGCTGCATCAGCTGCTAAAAAAGAATCGGCTCCTGCCAAGTGAGCCCCGTCTTTTAACGAATCAGGAAGAATATTATGGGAAAAGTAACTGGTTTTATGGAGTTTGAGCGCGTTGAAGAGGGCTACAAACCCGTAGAAGAGCGCGTAAAACATTACAAAGAGTTTGTGATCGGACTGGACGATAAGCAAGCCAAGCAGCAGTCTGCACGCTGCATGGATTGTGGCACGCCGTTTTGTAATAGCGGCTGCCCGGTTAACAATATCATCCCGGACTTTAACGATTTGGTATACCGTGGCGACTGGAAAACAGCCATTGACACGCTGCACAGCACCAACAACTTTCCGGAGTTCACCGGCCGCATTTGTCCGGCGCCCTGCGAGGCTGCTTGTACCTTGAACGTGAATGACGACGCAGTTGGCATTAAGTCTATTGAGCACGCCATCATTGACCGCGCCTGGGCCGAAGGTTGGGTTTTGGCCCAGCCACCCAAACAAAAAACCGGCAAAAAAGTGGCGATTGTCGGTTCCGGCCCCGCTGGATTGGCGGCTGCGCAACAGTTGGCACGTGTGGGTCATGATGTCACGGTGTTCGAGAAAAACGACCGTGTCGGTGGCTTGCTGCGCTATGGCATTCCAGACTTCAAAATGGAAAAAACCCATATTGACCGCCGTGTAGCCCAATTGCAAAAAGAGGGCGTAGTAATTCGTACCGGCGTATTGATTGGCGAGTTGCCCAAAGACACCAAAGTTACGAATTGGGCCAAAGAAACCATCAGTGCGGCTCAGTTGCAGCAGGATTTTGACGCCGTGGTTTTAGCGGGTGGTGCCGAGCAGTCGCGTGACCTGCCGGTGCCGGGGCGTGAGCTCAGTGGCGTTCACTTTGCCATGGAATTTTTACCGCAGCAAAACAAGGTAAACGCTGGTGACAAATTGAAAGGCCAACTGCGCGCTGATGGAAAAAACGTGATTGTGATTGGCGGTGGAGACACAGGTTCTGACTGCGTTGGAACCAGTAACCGCCATGGCGCAAAAAGCGTTACCCAGTTTGAACTGATGCCCCAGCCACCCATCGAAGAAAACCGCCCCATGACCTGGCCTAACTGGCCAATTAAGTTGCGTACCAGCTCCAGCCATGAAGAGGGTTGTGAGCGTGAGTTTGCTATTTCTACCAAAGAGTTTATTGGCGAGAAAGGCAAACTTACCGGACTCAAAACCGTGCGCGTAGAGTGGAAAGACGGCAAAATGACAGAGGTAGCCGGCTCAGAGCAGATACTGCCTGCCGATATGGTTTTATTGGCCATGGGCTTTGTGAATCCCGTTGCTTCGATTCTTGATGCTTTTGGTATTCAAAAAGACGCGCGAGGCAATGCAAAAGCGGGTACCGATGAAAAAGGTGGATACCTGACTTCTGTGCCCAAGGTGTTTGCAGCTGGTGACATTCGTCGCGGTCAGAGTTTGGTGGTGTGGGCTATTCGTGAAGGCCGTCAGGCTGCCCGAGCAGTCGATGAGTTCTTGATGGGTGGCAGTACTTTACCGCGTTAATAAGTGGTGGCTTGATGTTGTGTTGGTGGATAATTAGTCTAATTCCAATGCAATGTTTATGCATTGACCCGATTTAGCTTTTTGCTATGAATACTCCAAGTTCGTTTTCTGAAATCCAGACTCTTTTAATCGATGACATGCAAACGCAGCGCACAACGCTGCGTGGTCAGTTGCAGCAGCTTAGCATCAATAAAGTTGATCAGGTCGCTACTGCGGATGAGGCCATTAAAATCTCCAAATCTAAATCTTACGATTTGGTAATGTGTGACTTCAATTTGAATCAGAAAACTGACGGACAGCAGTTACTGGAGTACATGCGGGACAACAACCTGTTGTTGCCCTCGTGTTTGTTTTTCATGGTAACGGCTGAAAACTCGTACCTCTCGGTAGCATCCGCCAGCGAACATCGTCCCGATGCTTATTTGCTGAAACCCATCACCGCTGGAGATGTGGGCGATCGATTAAAAAGTCTGCTTGAGCGCCGCAAGGCCCTCGATCCCATCAATTATTACCTTGATCGTAAAGACTGGGCTGGGGTTGTTTACGAGTGTGATTCCATGATTGACCGGCGCAGCCGCTGGGCCATGCAGGCATTGCAAATTAAGGCGCAAACATTACTCCAAATGGGGCGCCACCAGGATGCGCGAACTGCATTTAATCAAGCGCTCTCAGTGCGGGATAATCTGCTTTGGGCGCAAATTGGGTTGGCTAAGGCAATCAAAGCGGATGGAGACTTGGAGCAGGCGCAGCTTTTGGCGCAAAACATCATTCAATCGAAAGATGGCGAGAAAAATATTGAAGCCTACGATTTAGTAGCGCAATGTTTGGAAGAGCAAGGCGATACCGAAGGCGCTCTGCTGGTCATGAAAGATTCCGCTGCCTTCATGCCTTCAGCGCGACGCCAGCGTATGGTTGCTGAGTCCGCGTATCTGAATGGCGACTTGGATACGGCCAAAGAATGCTTTGCCCGCCTGGCCAAGGCTACCAAAGGTGCAGTAACCTCGTTGCCACAGGATATTTTGGGTCAAGCGCAACTATTGGTAGATACCGATGAGGCCAAAGAAGCCATAAAATTACTGGATGCCGGTCTACAGCAGTACCGCAATGATGCTAATTTTACTAACGTATCAATGGCAATTCGTGCCCAAGCCCAGGCTAAACAAGGTGATAAAACGGCAGCCAATGCGACCTTGACTAAGGTGCGGCAATCATTACGTCGGACTAAAGCCGACTTTGCTGCAGTTGCATTGGCTAAAGCCGAAATCATGGCTGGCAATCAAGAGCTGGGTATCAAAATGATGGAGGATGCGGTCAGTTCTGACCATGAAAATATCCGTATCCAAAAATTGATTGGAAATGCTCTCCGTCAAACAGGGCATGAGGACCTGGTTAACCAAGTTGTGGAAGGTGCGGTTGCCGAAATCAACCAACGCGTGGATGCTGCCAAGGTGATGTTCCGTTCCAGCAAGATGGATGAGGCGCTGGCCGCAATCGAAGAGGCGCTCAAACAGTATCCAGAAAATACCGGTGTTTTGCTGCAAGCTGCCCAAATGAATTGTTTGGCTTTGCGCATGAAAAAAACCATGAACGCCGTAGTTGCTGAGCGGGTGCGTAATTACCTGCGTAAACTTGACAAACTCATGCCGAACCATGACCGTGTAGCCAAAATGAATCTGTACTACCGTGACACTTTGGCATTGTTGCAGCAGCAAGCACAGGCTAGCAAGGCATGAATCCGACACTCGCTGCGCTGGTCATTCATGACCTTAAAAATGCGCTAGGAGTATTGGAAGAGCAGTTAGTGGCACTGGAGGCGCAGCCCTCTCCTGTGCTGGCACGCAATGCCAGAAATAACTGTTCCGAGTTGCGTTCGCGTTTTGTGGCTTTTTTGTTGTTATATGGCGGAGACGGCGAGTTGCGTGCAGTAGTATCTGACGAATCACCCTCGGATTTTGTGTCGGCACAAGTGCAATTGGCTCAGCAAATTAACTCAAGTGTAGAGACTGTGTTGGGTGACTGTTCCCAAGCTCCCCCATTTTGGTATTTTGATTCCAGATTGGTGCGCCTTGCGCTGGATGCAGCATTGCACAACGCTTGGCGCTTTGCCAAGTCCCGGGTTGAATTAAGTATCCGACTGGATGGTAATTGCTTGGGTTTTTTAATTGATGATGACGGCCCTGGTTTAGGAGCCATTGATGAAGAGGATTCTGCAACCGGTCTGGGTACTGAACTATGCCGTGAAGTCGCAGAGGCGCATGTTAACAACAGTAGGCATGGTTTTGTACGTATCGCGAATCGACCTGAAGGCGGCGCGCGGTTTGAACTTTGGCTGCCCTAACTGAAGACTTAATGCAGAGCATATATCCACATGCACATTAAATTCATGTTGCTGCTAAGCCGTATACAATACAAAGATATTACATATGTCGATTAGTACCAACAATTCTTTAGTAGAACTGCAGCACCTTACCTTTGGTTATGGCGATCGTGTGATACTTGATGACATTTCGCTATCCGTGCCACGTGGCAAGGTCACCGCGTTAATGGGTGCCTCTGGTGGTGGCAAAACAACGGTTTTGCGTTTGATAGGCGGGCAATACCGGGCTCAAAAAGGTGCTTTACAGTTTGATGGCAGTGACGTCACTGCAATGAACCAATCGCAACTGTACACGGCCCGCAGACGCATGGGCATGCTGTTCCAGTTTGGGGCGTTGTTTGCAGATTTGTCCGTATTTGAAAATGTCGCATTTCCGTTGCGTGAGCATACCGATTTGCCCGAATCGCTAATTCGGGACATCGTGCTAATGAAGCTAAACGCTGTTGGTTTGCGTGGAGCACGCGATTTGATGCCGAGTAATTTATCTGGCGGTATGTCGCGTCGTGTGGCGCTTGCTCGAGCCATAGTGCTTGATCCTGAGCTGATCATGTACGATGAACCCTTTGCCGGGTTAGACCCCATATCACTCGGAACCTCAGCACGCCTGATTCGTGAGCTCAATGATGCAATGGGATTGACGAGCATCTTGGTCTCGCATGATTTGGAGCAAACGTTTGCTATCGCCGACCATATTATTATTTTGGCGAATGGAAAAATAGCGACACAAGGTACCGCAGAAGAAGTAATGAAAAGCGAAGATCCACTGGTGTACCAGTTTGTACATGCGTTACCCGAAGGGCCGGTACACTTTCATTACCCAGGATCCAGTGTGAATGATGATTTTTCTGTGGGGGTGGCACCATGATGCAATCTTTCTTGACGCATCTGGGTTTTTCCACGCGACGCCAGTTGAATAACTGGGGTTACGGTGCCCGACTGTTTGTGCGTTTGCTAGCTTCTGTTGGCACTGCTGTGAGGCGTTTTTCTCTAGTGCGGGATCAAATCCATTTTCTCGGTAATTATTCGCTCGCCATCATCGCTATATCTGGCCTGTTTGTGGGCTTTGTTCTGGGTTTGCAAGGATATTACACCTTGCAACGCTACGGATCGTCAGAAGCTTTAGGGTTGCTAGTCACTTTAAGTCTGGTACGTGAACTAGGGCCGGTCGTTACGGCATTGCTATTTGTGGGTAGGGCGGGTACTTCCTTAAGCGCTGAAATTGGCTTAATGAAAGCGGGAGAACAACTTAGTGTTATGGAAATGATGGCGGTTGACCCGGTTTCCCGTGTTTTAGCCCCGCGTTTTTGGGCTGGCGTATTTGTAATGCCCTTGTTGGCAGCAGTGTTCAGCGCCATGGGTATTATTGGTGGTTGGGTGGTAGGAGTGGTATTAATTGGTGTTGATTCGGGTTCCTTTTGGGGTCAGATTCAAAGCGGTGTCGATGTCTGGAATGATGTTGGCAACGGTGTCATCAAAAGCTTTTTCTTCGGTTTTGCTGTCACATTCATAGCTTTGCTACAGGGCTATGAAGCACAGCCAACTCCGGAAGGTGTGGCAAATGCAACCACGCGTACCGTGGTGGTTGCATCGCTGACCGTGTTAGGTCTGGACTTTATCCTGACCGCATTGATGTTTAATATTTAAAGGGAAAATACCGTGCAGCGCTCAAAAAATGATCTGTGGGTTGGTGTGTTTGTGCTGGTTGGGGCAGTGGCTATTCTGTTTTTGGCACTGCAGTCTGCCAATCTCTTAAGCTTGAATTTCCAAAAGTCCTATACTCTACATGCAAAGTTCGATAATATCGGTGGTTTAAAGCCTAAAGCAGCAGTACGCAGCGCTGGCGTGGTCGTTGGGCGGGTGGATGCTATAGCGTTTGATGACAAGTCTTACCAAGCCAAGGTGACTTTGTTAATGGAAAGCCGCTACGTTTTCCCTAAAGACAGCTCCCTTAAAATCTTGACCAGTGGTTTATTGGGTGAGCAATATCTTGGCATTGAGCCAGGAGCAGAAGCTGACAATCTGGTGGCAGGCGATACCATCACCAGTACCCAGTCAGCCATTATTTTGGAAAGCCTGATTAGTCAGTTTTTATTTAGCAAAGCTGCTGGTGATGCACCAGCCCAAAAGGATTAATGGTGGTTCATACGCGTGTTTTATTTGGGTTTTGTATAGCCATCGTTTTGGCGGGCTGCGCCAGTGGCCCGCAGGCGCACAAAGCAGACCCTTTAGAGCCTTGGAATCGTCAGGTTTACAATTTTAATGATGCGGTAGATCAGGCAGTGCTCAAGCCAGTGGCTACGAGTTACCAAAAAGTGGTGCCCAAACCTATGCGGAATGGGGTGAAAAACTTTTTTGGCAACCTGAAAGATGGTTGGTCGGTTGTCAATAACGCCTTGCAACTCAAAGGCCAAAATGCTGCAGACAGTCTGAGCCGTTTTGGTATTAATACCGTTCTGGGTTTGGGTGGTGTGTTAGATGTTGCCACTGAAATTGGCATAGAGCGGCACACCAAGGATTTTGGCCACACCCTCGGCTATTGGGGGGTGCCTTCTGGGCCGTATTTGGTGCTGCCCTTGTTGGGGCCTTCTACTGTGCGTGATACTGCAGCAATGCCCATCGATTCTGCCGGAAATCTGGTCAACAGCATTCCCGAGGAAGCCGTAAGAAACTCCCTTCTGGTGGTACGGGTGGTTGATACGCGCTCTAACTTGTTGGGCGCTAGTGCCATGCTGGATCAGGTAGCATTGGATAAATATGCTTTTACCCGTGATTCGTATTTGCAGTACCGTCGCAATGCCATATATGATGGTAATCCTCCTGACCTTGATAACGTTGATTCTGACGTTCAACCGCAGGATTAGTCCTCTAACAGTGAGAACACACAACCATGATTCGTCGTCTTTTTAATCGTTTCCTTGTTAAAAGTATCTTGGGTTTAACCGCTTTAACAGTCTTGCCTGCCATGGCTGCGGATGAAGCGCCCGATGTGTTTGTTACCCGTTTGACAACCCAAGCGCTGGACGCAGTGAAGGCCGACAAAGCTATTCAGGGCGGTGATATTAGTCGTACTATCGCCTTGGTAGATACCATGATCATGCCGCATGTTAATTTTCAGCGTATGACAGCGTTTTCAGTAGGACCAGCATGGCGTCAAGCAACACCCGAGCAGAAAAAACGCCTGCAGGACGAGTTCAAAACATTGCTGGTGCGCACCTATGCTGGAGCGTTGGCTCAAGTCAACGACGTGAGTTTTAGCGTCAAGCCTATGCGATATTCTCCAGACGATAAAGAGGTGATTGTCCGCACCTTGGTCAAAGGTCGTGGTGACCCCATTCAATTGGACTACCGCCTAGAAAAAACGCCTGGCGTAGGTGACGGTTGGAAAATTTACAACCTCAATGTGTTGGGCGTTTGGCTGGCAGATACCTACCGTAGCCAGTTTGCTCAGGAAATCAGTACCTCCGGTATTGATGGCCTCATATCTGCCTTGGCAGAGCGCAACAAAGCCAACAAAAAGAAGGTGTGATGTGCTGAGTCTCCCCGTTACGCTCACCCATGATTTAGCGCGCGCTTGTGTCGAGCAACTCAAGCAGAATTTACGCGCTGAAGCTCCGCAAGTGGTGGTGGATGCGGCTTCGTTGGAGCAATTTGACTCGTCTGCTTTGGCAGTGTTGCTGGAGTTGCGGCGCGAATGTGCGCGCTTGGGCAAGCGTTTTGCTGTGCAATCGATGCCACAGCGATTGAGCGATTTAGCCCGTTTGTACGGAATAGAGGGCTTGTTGCCCTCGGCATCATCCGCTGGGGCGTAAAATAGCGGGCACGTATGCCCGCTATTTCTTTTCAATCTGTTTCCAAAGTTTATCCATCTGCCCGTGGAGGTAAAGGAGCGTCGTTTCAAGCGCTTGACCATGTCAATCTGGATATTGAGCGGGGTGAGTTCTTTGGCCTTCTGGGTCCTAATGGTGCTGGAAAAACCACGCTC
>CALPVM020000084.1 GCA_943327015.2 Akkermansia muciniphila | reverse complement strand
CCTTGATGGTTGTTTGCCTCCCCGCGGAGTTAAATTATGTCTAAACAGTTTATGGTGGAAGAAAGAATTCAGTGGCACGAAGGCATGCTTCTGTCACCTCAGCACTTTCAACAGACTTCAGGGCGCACAGATGCATTGGTGGCATTGCACACCTTGTTGGCTGCTCCATTTTGCTGGGGAATTCGTAAGCTGAAAATTGATTTTGGTTTGCTAGCGGCAGGCACGGTACGGGTGCTACAACTCGAAGCAGTAATGCCTGATGGCACTGCGGTCAACTTTTCTTCAGACAATGCGTTGCATGGTGCTTTGGAGTTGTCGCTGGCGCCTTTTGCCGGTGATTTAGGTAAAGGACCGGTCAGCATTTATCTCGTGTTGCCATTGAATCGTAGCATGCGCGAGAAAGGGGTGCGAAGCCGTTTTCGTTCGGTGGTAACCAATCCGATTGAAGACGAGGTGTCCGAGGCCATGGCGGCCGATGTGCCTCGCTTGCTCCCTAATTTGTCGCTAGAAGCGGGGCAGGTACCCTCCGGTTTATTTACATTTTTGTGTTTGGGCACTGTGTTCAAAGACAATGAGGTCATCAAACTCGGATCTACTTTGCCCCCCATGATTGAACTCCCCAAGGATGGAGAGTTGTGGGAGCGTATCTCCGCGTTTGTAGGTCAATTGCGTGGCAAAGCAGCGTTTCTGGCCAAGCAAACTGCAGTTCCATCATCCAAAACTGAAGACCGGTTGGCTTATCTGGAGCACCGCGACCGTTTGCGAAGTTTGATGGTCGGCTTACCCCACATAGAGGCTATTTTGCGTACGCCTACGTTGCATCCTTATGCTCTTTTTTTGGGTTTATGTAATCTGCTTGGGCCGTTAAGTATGTTAAAGCCCGGAGCCTTGCCGTTGGTTCCTCCGGAGTACGACCACGGCGACCCCTTGTCGGTATTTAACCCTGTCTTAGATGCTTTGCAAGACTCCTTGCTGGAGGTTAGCCAAGAGTACCGTGAGAATAAATTTGAATTCCGCCACGGTGCTTTTGAGTTGATGCTGCGTCCCGAATGGGTCGATGTGCAACTGGTTGTGGGTTTGCGGGGACAACCCGAAAAAGACCTACTGGTCTGGATGAATGGAGCCATTATTGGTTCTCAGTCTGCCTATGCATCGCTGCGTGAGCGCCGTGTGCTTGGTGCAAGCCGGTTGCCGATTGAGGTGGCCGAAGACTTGGGTGTGCGCTCCAGTTCCGGCTACACGTTGTTCGCTATTACCACCAACCCCACACTTACATTGCCTGGCGAGCCGCTGATTATTAGTAACTCTACCGAGAGTGCTTCTGCGCAGCGTCCGCAGGAGATGGTTCTGTTCGTTAAGGGCTGATGCCCAAAGGAGATTGAGCCATGACCCGCCAAATCAATGAAAAAGTAGAAGACGACCATCTGGTTACACAATTTCGTGTTTTCTACGACGAAGTAACCAAAGCCCAAACGCGCGCTATTGAGATGCGCGAGACCGATGCCAACCTGGCTGCACAAAGTGTTAGCAAGCACCTTGAAAACCTGATTGAACTGCAAACTTTGGAGTCTAAACGCGAAGGTAACCGTTTCGAATTGGAAAGCATTGCCGATGCGCGTTATCTCAAGGCAGCTTTGGCGGATGAGCTCCTGTTGAATATGCAATGGATTGGTCGTGAATGTTGGACCGATCATTTGCTGGAGGCGTCACTTTTCCGAACCAGCGTGGCTGGAGAGCGTGTTTTTGAGCGTATTGAGGAATTGCTATCCAGCCGAGAACCATCACTGCGTAACATTGGTGGTATTTACTTGTCTGCGTTGGCATTGGGTTATCAGGGTAAGTTTCGTGGCTTGGAAGAGCGTGGACGTTTGGATAGTTACCGCCAGGAGCTATACCAGTTTGTTTACCAACGTCGCCCTGATTTAACAGGGCGTGATCGCGTACTTTCTGAGCGTGCTTATGCCAGTACACTGTCGCATATAGAACCGCGCAAAATGCCCACGATCAACCGTTGGAGTTTGGTGTTTTTAATGGCGGTTCTCGGTGTGTTGGCTGTTTCTGAAATTTTGTGGCTCTGGCAGTCGTGGCCAGTGCGTTCAGCACTACAAGGCGGTCAAACCAGTGCCGAGGAAGCCGCAAAATGATACTCATTATTAAAACAGGCATTGGGAGACTGGCATGCTAAAGGAAAACCTGTTCTTGATATCGCTGGGGATTCTGATTGTTCTGGTGTTGTTGGTGTTAGGTTTGGTGCTTTTTTTTGCAGTGCGTCGTACGGATGCCAAACCAGCGGCTGACCCTAAGCTCATCAAAATGCGCTTTGATTCCTTGCGTAGTTCGTTTCGTCAGGCTGTTGAGCTGATTGAGTCCAACATTGCATCCCGTAGGGAGCGCTACAGTTTGCCATGGGTATTGCTGCTTAATGAGGGCGCCGAACAGCAGCAGTTACCTATCTCACAGGCGGGTGTGGCCAGTGCTTTGAGTACCGAAGTCGCCAATTCAGCAGCCACCCAAGGCATCTCTTGGCACTTTTTTGATAAAGGCATTGTCATTGATATGCAGGGTGCTTATCTTGGTTCGCCCGATGATGAAGACGCCACCGAAAAACCGTGGGACGAGTTTTTGGGCTTGTGTCGCAACTACCGGCCGCAGCGGCCTTTTGATTCGGTAGTTATTACTGTTCCTGCGTCCTATTTGATGGACACCAGTCCGGATGCCGGGCTGGAGCTTTCCAAAATGGCGCGCTTGTCACACCGTCGCTTATGGTTGGCACAGAACCGTTTTGCCATGCGCTTTGCGGTTTATGTTGTCGTATCAGGGTGCGACCAGATCGAGGGTTTTTCGCCATTTGCCAGAACACTGCCCGAATCGATGCGGGCGGGTATTCTGGGGTGGTCGTCTCCATACGATTTGTCTACCACTTATCAAGCAGAGTGGGTGCCAGATGCCATTGGCAGCATGGTAAAAACGGTGTCAGACACTACGGCAGAGCTATTTGCAGCCGATGTGGCGCAAGCCGATGCTGGAAAGTACTTTTTGTTGCCCTCGCGGATAGATGGCATTAAGTCGCAGTTGCAGGTGTATGTGGATGAGTTGATGCGTCCGAGCGCCTACCACGAACCATTTTTCTTTCGCGGTATCTATTTGACCGGTGACAGTAGCGAGTCTGCGCAAAAAACAGTGGCGGCTATTGCTGTTTCAGATGCAGAAGATGGTCAGGACGCTTCTGTGCAAGCTGATGCTGCTGCGGCTATGAGTGTGGCTGCCCATATGCGTGAACCGGCTTTTTTGAAAGATTTATTTGAGAAGAAAATCTTTGCCGAATATGGCGTAGCACGTCCTTCACGGCAGCATTTTGCTCGTCCAGTGGTGGGTAAATTTGCCCGTTGGGGTGCGTTTGCGGTGTTGGGTGGGTGGGGTGTGGGTTTGTTGGTGGCTACAGTGCAGTTGCACCAGCGTAACCCTGATTTGGTAAAAGCGCTGGAACAAATTGAACAAGATGCCAATGTGCGCGCCCGTGCCAGTGAACGGGGTGAGGTGTTACCGCCAGAATGGTATCGCAACAAAACACTGTCATTGTTGTCAGAAATTGAAAAGCTCGGAAACGGCAAGGCATGGACTATCTTTATGCCCGGATCATGGTCTTCGGTCGACGATCTGGATGCGCGGGTTTCTGAACGTATAGAGCGTGAGTTTGGTGAAATTGCGATCAATACCTTGCGTCGAGAGCTGTATAACAGAGCCTCAGAATTGACTGGTGTGGCACAAGACGAAAGTAGTTCAGAGCTCATTATCGGCGGAGAATGCACTATTCCTGCTGGTTTTACTGCTTTGGCCAACACCCCGCACAAGGCTACCCTTACTGTTGAGGATTTGCCGGAATTTGCAGCGCTGTTGCAATACCTTACTGCTGTAGAGCAGCTGGATCAGGCCATGATGTCCATGGTGCGCCTGCAAAAAGCCAATCAGAACGAAGCCGAAGATCTACGAAAATTAGTCAAATACACCTTGGGTGCTGATTTATCTGGCAATATGACGCAAAGTTTGCGTTTTTTCCGTGGAGCGGAAGATTCAAACGCCATCTCTCCTGCGGCCATTAGTGTGATGCATATTCAGCAGGCGGCACGCTGCTCGCTTGAGAAAGCAACGAATGCACTTGATCAGCGATTATTTTTGAATAATGACCTGCTGGTGACTGAACGTGAATTGGCGTCGCAAAGCGCACGATTGTTTTCTCCGGATGGCAGGGTGGCTGGTTTTGTCGAAACCGTGGACGGATTCAAAGCTATGCTGGCTGCAATTCGTGAGCAGGAGGCGCTTCTTGCATCTGGAAAAGGTGCGTGGATGAGACCGACCAATTTGGTGTTGGGCCCTGCATACGACGCAGCAATGCAACGCATTACCCAATCGCGCCGTTTGTTAGGTGGAGAGTCCGCAGAGTTGGTTAAGCAGCATGCAGCATCGGCTTTTACTAAGTTCAGCAACGAATTTAACGTACGCTTTGGCATTGATAGTAATACTGGATTGGTATGGAGCGAAAAAGACCAGCGCTTTGCTCTGTCTGCTAGCCGTTTGGCATTGCGTGACTCGCTCAATGGCCTGTTGGCGCAACCCTTTATGACGCAGCCCAGTGATCGTGAAATTCCAAGTTATGTGTCGCAAAGCACTTTGCTGTGGGAGGTTCCCAAGCTTGATCAAGCCTTGGCATTGGCCGAATCACGCAAGCGATATTTGGCAGAGGCTGTGCAAAAATTTCCGCAGTCGAATGTGGCTGGTGTGACTGCTTTTGTGAATTCACAGTTCTCCCGCCTCATGAGCGACCAGGTGCTAGATGCTATGTCTACCACAGGCAGAAGTGACCCAGGCTCCATGCTGGAGGCTTCTGCTTTTGAAACGGCGCGTAACCGTTTGGGTAAAATACAAGAGGTTTTTTACGATCTGGGTGAACGCACCAAAGCGGACAGTCTGCGTGGCCTGATGTCACAAGATGCCTTGCAGCGCTTGCGGCAAATGGACAGCAAAATGATGCAATCCGAGTTGTACTCCATTCGTGGTAGAGACTTCGGTTATTGGTCGGGCGACCGAGGGCCGGTGTTACAGGCCTTTGGTGTGCCTGATGGTGCTGCGTTGCAGCAGTATCTCGGCCTGCAGTTTAGTCGAATGGAAAGTTTGGGCAGGCAAGCCGACATTTATTTGGCGGCCATGGACGGCGTAGCTGGCGACTCGCAGTTGGCGCGTCGTTGGCAAGCTATCAACCGAGAGCTAGAGCGCTACCGCCTTAAAAACCCAAATGGCACCCTCATCGCGTATGAGCAGTTTTTATTAACCGCGGGTGTCGATGCTGATCGCATGAACTGTTCTGAAAAACTGGTTGGCAAAAACCCCGGAAGCCGTGCTGGCGATTACTTTGCCGAAAAACACATTCAGGTATTCAATGCATTGCAAAAGCGTTGTGGCGAACTGCATGTGAGTGAGCAGCAGGAGCAATGGGCTGCGTTTTCGGTCAATTTCAACCGATTGCTAGCTGGGCACATTCCGTTTGCAGTATTGCACGCCAAAGATGCGCCAGATGCTGATTTTGACGACGTGGGGCAGTTGCTCAAGTCGTACGACAAGGTGTCACGCATGATGAAAGAAGCTCCAACCAATGTGCGTAACAACAGCAATTGGTCGTCGGCACGTAAATTTGTTGAGCAATTTGATAAGGTAAAAGCCTTTTTGGCGCCGCTCTACCCTGTGGATGAAACGGCAGTTGCGGGTTATGACATGAATGTGGAGTTCCGAGCTAATCAGGCTGCCGAATCGGAAGGCAACAAGGTCATAGACTGGGTGCTGGAGGTGGGTTCACAGAGCATGCGTTTGCGTGACGCGCCGCGCCCACTCCGTTGGGAGCCGGGTGCACCTGTCACGTTGACCCTCCGTTTGGCTAAAGACGCATCGTTCTTTGCTGCATCTGATCTGCATCAGCCAAATATGTCAACCGATGGAAAAACAATTTCCTACCGCTTTAACGATGCCTGGTCTTTAATACGTTTGATACAACGTCAGCGGGAGTCTGACCCTGCCTTGCGCTCTGACGGACGCAGCCAGTTGCTGCGCTTTGAGTTTCCGTTAGATAACCGCGCTGCCGACCCGACATCGGTGCAGGATGCCCGGGGAAAAGTCTATCTGCGTTTGTCGCTGTCGCCGGTGGGTAAGCGAATGCCATTGGTCTGGCCAGCGGTGTTTCCGGTGCGCGCACCAGAGTAAGCATAAGGGTAATGCATCATGGCTGTGCCTGAATTTGTGCTTTTTCAACCCGATATCGCGGCGTTGTTGGCTCCCGTGCCAGGGGCGTTAGAGAGCGGCCCCTCTATGCGCTACGATCCGGCTTTTTTGGTAATTCGTCAAGCAAGAGAAGAAGATGACACAACCGTGCCGCGCGGTGAGTGGGAGCGCACACTTAAAAAAGCAGATTGGAAAATGGTGGCATCAACCTGCTTGCAGTTGCTGGATGGTAAAACCAAGGACTTTCAGGTTGCTGCTTGGTTGTGTGAAGCGTGGACCCATTTGCACCAAATTGATGGCTTAAACGCTGCCATCCAGGTGTTGAATGGTTTGGTTGAAAAATTCTGGGCTACAGCCCATCCTTTAATTGAAGATGGAGACGAAGACGCACGGGTTGCCGCTTTTGTCTGGCTCAATGAAAACTTGCCTTTAGTGCTCAATTTGCACGTGCCTTTGCTTTACATGCCTGATCGCAAACGTGCCGCGGTTAGTTTGGCGGATTGGGATAGGACGCTGGTAGTAGAAACCCCTACCCCTGAGCAGAGGGCAAAAGCTGTGCCTGGTGAGGAAAAGCCATTGACGCGCGATGATGTGGTCGCTGCTGCCACAGGCGCAAACTTAAGTCGTTTGATACAAGCCAAGCTGCAACTGGCGCAGGCAATTGGCGCTTGGACTACATTAGCCAACTTGCTTGATGCCAAGATCAACAGTAGTCCTCCGAGTATTGCGCGTGTCACGGAAATGCTTCGCCGTTTGGAGCGCGTGGTCTCAAGTCTGGTTGACGGACGTGATGCAGTTCAGGTGGAATATCAAGAAGAGCCGATTCAGAGTGTGCAGGAACCATTGCAAGAGTCGCAAGAAGAGCCGCAAATGAATAAACTACCCGGCAAAACTGTTGCAGCGCACAATGCAAATCCTGGAGTAACCATGAATATGAGTGGATCGATAGAAAGCCGTGACGAAGCCTACCGCATGCTGGAGTCGATTGCGGATTATTTGATGAAAACCGAGCCCCATAGTCCTACCCCTTACTTAATAAAAAGAGCGGTTACTTGGGGGCGTATGTCATTGGTAGATTTGATGCTGGAAGTCGTGCGAGAGGAGGGGGATATGACCCGCTACTTGTCATTGCTGGGCATCAAAGAAGGCTCTGAGTAAAACGGGGCTGACCCAACATGCTTAACAGCAACCAGGATGGTTCGACCGACAGCGCTGCAATGATGCGTTTGCGCGAATTGTTGTTCCGTAGCGGGCAGTGGCCGGCTGTACATAGCTATTCAGCGCATCGGGTCGTGAGTGAGGTTGCGCGTTTGCTTGAGCCGGGGCTTTTTGGATTGGCGTCTGCCCCTCCGGTGGGTGAAAATTACAGTGGTGGCTGGCCCATGGCAGCTGCTAGTAGCAGTGCAGCCAGCGCCTCTAGTTCAATGACTTCAGCGGTTACTTCCAGCAGCGGGTTGATAAGTTTGAATGCGATTGCTCCGCCCGTGATACCGAAACTTCCATTACTACCTGTGCTGACAGAAGTGCAGATGGAAGGCGCCGAAGTGTTACCAGAGGTGAATGAAGCACTTAAAAATATCAGTGCCACTATGGGTAGTGTTGATACAGCGTCAGTGTCTATGACACCAGCGCCTTCCAAAGTGCCTGAAATTCAAACCGCCATGACAAGTTCCAGCGGCAAAATTACCGCGACGCTCAACGCGCTCTAGCCATGAAATTTGTTACCACGGCCACCACCTCCATCACAACCGGAGCCACCCAAGTGGCACAGGCGGTGACTACTGCTTCTGCTACATTGCAGACCGAACTCGGTAATGGAATAGACGCAGCCAATACAGCCATCAGCACCGTGGCTACCCAAGTGACCGAGGTGGCCAACCAGTTGGTAAAAGTGGGTAAATCCCTCAACCCAGAGCCCTTGCTTTTGCCCTTGGCGGCGGCCTTGGTGAGCGTGAAAAACGATATGGGTGCGGTGGTCAACCAATTGGCGGGCGTAGGACCCAAGCTCAGCTCAGCCGTGCAGGGCTTGACTGGTGTGTTGTCAGACGTTCAGGGTGCATCCAGCATTGCAACCGGAATTCCGGATAAGTTAATGGGGCTTAAGCCCGATGTGTCGGTATTTCCTGCGCGGCTCGAAGCGGTGGCGCAAAGTGCCCAAGCGGTTAAAGACCAGGTACTGGCGTTACAGCCGCGTATTGAGTTGTTGCAGCTTGTTCAGCCAGCTGAAGTAAATGCCATGGTTAATACCATGCGTACCGATGTCAAGGCGGTGCGTACCAGTGTGGATGCGGTCGCGGCAACAGTGCAAACGCAAGTGGACGACACCGAAGCCCAAATCAGTGACATGTTGCAGGGCTTTAAAGGGGTGGTGCTGGAGGTTCAGGACGAAGTATTTGCCGTGCTGGACAAAATGATGGGGCGGGT